>NZ_JBFARO010000074.1:0-38007 GCF_040677125.1 Actinomadura sp. NPDC049382 | reverse complement strand
CAGGCCGCCCGGAGCGTGCGGCGTGGGCGCCGGTCACCGGACGGCCGCGCCGGGCCGCGCATCGCGACGCGCCCGCCGGCCCCGCCCCATCCGGCCTCTGCGGGGCCGCGCCGCCGCCAGGAGCTCCGGCTAGTGGGGCACGCGCGTGCGATCATCTGGCGATGAGTTATGACCTTGCAGTCTGGGAAGGCGAGCGTCCGGCTAGCGATGACGAGGCGCTGTCCGTCCACGAAGCGATGTACCACAGGTATGTCTGCGGAGCGTCCCGGCAACCGACGCCACTGATCAGGAAGTACGTCGAGTCCCTGTTGGCCCGTTGGCCAGATTTGACGGAGACAGAAGACGAAGACGGCCATGGGCCACCGGCCCCCTCATAGGTGAAGCAGTTGGTCCCTACATGTACTTCGCCATGACCTGGAGTCGGGCGGAGGAAGCATCTGCCTACGCCGCCAAGGTCGCTGCCGAGATGGGTCTGGTCTGCTTCGATCCCCAGCTAGGCCAGCTTCGCCCGTGACCGACTGCGCAACTTCTCTGGCTCATGCTGACTCGGTCCCGAACACTCTGCCGGTGCAGGGATGTTGCAAGCTGGACTGGAAAGGTGCGGGGCTCCCCCCCGACCCGAGCTGTCGAGGATGGCGGCGGTCGGAACCTGTCAAGGGCGCCCTTCGGGCGTCACTACGTGATGGCTTCGCCACCCTTGACAGAACCCGTCCGCCGCTAAGTGCAGGTCTCGTCGGGGCCGGGGGGGAGGAAGGTGGGGGAAGAACAGCGGCTACGCCGCTGGCCAAGGCACTTGCGGGATCAGGTCGGGAGGTGGTGCCAAGCATGGCTGCACCCCTCGATACAAAAGCGCTCACGCCGCCGCTCGTCAGCAACGCCAAGGAGTGCAACCAGCAGGCGGAACGACTTAACCCGCTCGTCCTGCCGCAAGTTGATGATCTTTGCTAGTTGTCCCCTGATACGCCCGCGCGTGATCAGCACAGCCGGAGTGTGGGTGGGACGGATTCCGGCCCGGCGGATGCTCTCCGGCCCGTCCTCGACGGTGGCGCTCGCCTGAAGGCAGAAGGCCGCGAGATCACGCAAGGCGTCGAACTGCTCAGTGTCGTTCAGCCCTTCGAACCACTCGACGCCCTGAGCAATCGGGGCCATCCCTTGCGCCAACTCGTTCAGGATGACCGCACGCTCGTTCATCCCAACCCACCTCACCCGCACGCGCCCAATACCGCACGGTCATCGAACCAGATCACAAAGCGCGGAACAATCACGGAACGGACGGCCCCATTCGTGCGCGGTGAAGCCGTCCGTTCGCTGGTCAAGTAGGGGTTACTGCTCGTCTTGGTCACTCCGCCCTGCTGAGCGGCAGCCGGACGGCGAGGGCACATTGAGGGCACATAGGATCGCGATCATGTACGAGACGTTGAGAGTCACCGAGGGACTCATGCCAGGTCAGCGCGGTCATGCGGGGTATCGCCGCTGGTCGCGGTCTTGGGCAGCTCAGAACTCGGTCTTCTAGAACTAGCGGATATTGCATCTGACGATGAATATCCACTAGTCGAGATGTTCCGCGCGGTTACTTTCTGCGGCCGAAGAGGAAGTAGGCGATCGGGCCGACGAAGTTGACGAAGGCGAGCATCCGCCAGAGGCGCTTCGGTCCCTTGACCTGCTCGCTCGGACGGCGCTGCAGGTCGACCAGTGCCGCTGCCAAGAGCGACAGTTGCACCGTCGTGGCTCCCGTGATGAACGAGCGTTCCCGCCGACTGAGTTCGGACCAGCGCTTAGTACCCACCCGTGCCTCCCCGTAGACCGGTTGCAGACTCAGGCTAAACGTGGGCGCGCGGGAGGCGGAGGGCACCCCTGGTAGTGCGAAGGGGCGCCCCTTGGCGGGACGCCCCTTCGTCGATCAGAACTTCGTCAGTCGGCGTAGCTCGGAAGCATGCGCTCGTGCGCCTCGCGGAGCTCCGACAGGCCGATGCTGAACAGCTCCTGCTGGTCGCCCTCCGGGCCGCGTCCGGTCACGTGGAGGGAGTCGCCGCCCGCCACGCCGATCTGCGTGACCGGGACGCCCGCCGACTCGCACAGGGCCGCCAGGCGCGCCTCGGCGCCCGGCCGGACCACCAGCATCGCGCGGGCCACCGACTCGCTGAACAGCGACACGAACGGGTCGCCGGGCAGCGTGATGCGGGCGCCGAGGCCGCCGCGCAGGCACGACTCCACGAGGGTCTGCGACAGGCCGCCGTCCGACAGGTCGTGCGCCGCCGTGATCAGGCCGTCCCGGATGGCGGCGACCATGACGGACGCCAGCGCCGCCTCCGCCTTCAGGTCGACCAGCGGCGGCAGGCCGCCCAGGTGACCGTAGACGACGTGCGCCCATTCCGAGCCGCCGAACTCCTCGCGGGTCTCGCCGAGCAGCGCGATCGTGGCGCCGTCGGTGGTCAGCGACATGTTCACCCGGCGGCGGACGTCGTCGTGGACGCCGAGGACGCCGATCACCGGGGTCGGGTTGATCGGAGTGTCGCCCGTCTGGTTGTAGAAGCTGACGTTGCCGCCGGTGACCGGGATGCCCAGGTACTGGCAGCCGTCCGCGAGACCCTCGACGGCGCGCGCGAACTGCCACATGACGCCCGGGTCCTCCGGGGAGCCGAAGTTGAGGCAGTTCGTGACGGCCAGGGGACGCGCGCCGGTGGCGGCGACGTTGCGGTACGCCTCGCTCAGCGCGAGCTGCGCGCCCGAGTACGGGTCGAGGCGCGTGTAGCGGCCGTTGCCGTCCAGGGACAGTGCGATGCCCAGCCCCGACTCGTCGTCGATGCGGACCACGCCCGCGTTCTCCGGCATCGCCGAGACGGTGTTGCCGAGAACGTACCGGTCGTACTGCGACGTCACCCACGTCTTGCTGGCGAGGTTCGGGGACCCGGCCAGCCACAGCACCGTCCGGCGCAGCTCATCGCCTGTGGAGGGACGCGTAAGACGGCCCGGGGTGTCGGCTTGCAGGGCCCCCAGGTCGTGCGGGGGCTCGTACGGGCGGTTGTAGACGGGGCCCTCGTCGGCGGCCGTGACCGGCGGGAGGTCGACGATCGTCTCGCCGCGCCACGTCATGACGAGGCGGCGGGTGTCGGTGACCTGGCCGATGACGGTGGCCGGGATCTCCCAGCGGGCGCAGATCTCCATGAAGCGGTCGACCTTGTCGGGCGACACGACCGCCATCATGCGCTCCTGCGACTCGCTCATGAGGATCTCCTCAGGGCGGAGCGTCTGGTCGCGGAGCGGGACGGCGTCGAGGTCGACGTGCATGCCGCCGGTGCCGGCCGCGGCCAGCTCCGTCGTCGCGCAGGACACGCCCGCGGCGCCGAGGTCCTGGATGCCGACCACGAGGTCCTCGCGGAACAGCTCCAGGCAGCACTCGATGAGCAGCTTCTCCATGAAGGGGTCGCCCACCTGGACCGACGGCCGCTTCTGGTGCGACTCCTCGTCGAACGTCGCCGAGGCGAGGACGGACGCGCCGCCGATGCCGTCCGGCCCGGTCAGGGCGCCGAACAGGATCACCTGGTTGCCGGGGCCGGGGGCCACGGCGCGCTTGATGTCCTCGTGCTTCATCACGCCGACGCACAGGGCGTTCACGAGCGGGTTCTGCTCGTAGCAGGCGTCGAAGACCGTCTCACCGCCGATGTTGGGCAGGCCCAGGGAGTTCCCGTAGCCGCCCACACCGGCCACAACGCCGGGCAGGACGCGCTGGGTGTCAGGGGCCTCCGCCGGGCCGAAGCGCAGCGAGTCCATGACGGCGATGGGGCGGGCGCCCATCGACATGATGTCGCGGACGATCCCACCGACGCCCGTAGCGGCGCCCTGGTACGGCTCCACGTAGGACGGGTGGTTGTGCGACTCCACCTTGAAGGTGACCGCCCAGCCCTGGCCGATGTCGACGACACCGGCGTTCTCCCCCATGCCGACCAGGAGCTTGTCGGTCTTCGGTGCCTTGTCGCCGAACTGGCGCAGGTGCACCTTGGAGCTCTTGTAGGAGCAGTGCTCGCTCCACATGACCGAGTAGATCGCCAGCTCCGCCGACGTGGGACGGCGCCCGAGGATGTGCCGGACGCGCCGGTACTCCTCCTCGTTCATCCCCAACTCGGCGTACGGCTGCGGACGCTCGGGGGTCGCGGCGGCGATGGCCACGGTGTCCGTGCCGTGGTCGACGGGGACGGCCCCCGAGATCGCGGGCTGCGGACCGGTGCCCCGGCCGAGCGCGGGCTGCGGACCCGTGCCGCGGCCGATGGCCGGCTGCGGACCGGTGCCCGTGCCGATGGCCGGTTGCGGCCCCGTGCCGCGGCCCACGGCGGGCTGCGGGCCCGTGCCCGAGCCGATCGCGGGCTGCGGGCCGGTGCCCGTGCCCACGGCGGGCTGCGGACCCGTGCCGCGGCCGATGCGCGGCTGCGGGCCCGTTCCGGGGCCTTCGGCGCGGACGGGCACCAGCGGACCGGTGTTCAAGTTCACGGCGGGCTGCGGGCCGGTGCCTGTGCCCACGGCGGGCTGCGGGCCGGTGCCGGTGCCCACGGCGGGCTGAGGCCCAGTACCGGGGCCCTCGGGGCGCGCCAGCGGGCCCGAGTTGAGATCAACGATCGGCTGCGGGCCGCTGCTCGGGATCGCGGGCTGCGGGCCCGTACCGGTACCGACCGCGGGCTGCGGGCCCGTCCCCGTACCGACGACCGGCTGCGGCGCCGTGCCCGGCCTGACGGCCGGCTGCGGGCCGGTCCCGGTCCCGACGGCCGGCTGCGGCGCCGTGCCGGTGCCCACGGCGGGCTGAGGCCCGGTGCCGGTGCCCACGGCGGGCTGGGGGCCGGTGCCGGAGCCGCCGGGCGCCGCCGGCGGGCGGGGCGCGGCGAACGCGCTCAGGTCGGGCATGGTCAGCGACGGGTCGCCCGCGGTGGTCGAGGGGTCGACCACGGTGACCGAGGGGTCACCGGCGGCGCGCTCCTCCTCCAGCGCCCGGGCGAACTCCTGCTCGGGCCCCTGCGCGGGGCCGGCGGGCGGCGCCATGGGCGGCGGCGGCTGCTCGCCGTCCTGCGGCAGGCCGCCGGCGGGCGGGGACGCCTGGACGGCCGGGTCCTGGACCGGGCGGCCGGCCGGGGCCGCGTGCCGGTCCTCCTCGATGATGGCCTTGAAGCCCTGGGTCACCGCGGGGTTGACGGGCTGGAGCTCGGGGTCGTCCGCGTCGGACTTGAGCTCGCCGAGCCACTCCATCGAGGGCTCGTCGGACGCGTTGCGGGTCGCTCGCCCGGACGCGTGGGGCCGTTGCTCACTCATGCGTTGACCAGTCTCTTGACGATCGAGGTGAAGAAGCCGAGCCCGTCGGTGGACGGGCCGGTCAGGGACTCCACGGCATGCTCGGGGTGGGGCATGAGGCCGACCACGTTGCCGGCCTCGTTGCAGATGCCGGCGATGTCGTCGAGGGAGCCGTTGGGGTTCAGGTCGACGTACCGGGCGACGATCCGGCCGGTGTCGGCCAGTTCGATCAGCGTCTCCCGGTCGGCGGTGTACCGGCCGTCCCGGTTCTTGATCGGGATCACCAGCTCCTGGCCCTCGCTGTACTCGCTGGTCCAGGCGGTGTCGGCGTTCTCGACCCGGAGCCGCTGGTCGCGGCAGACGAAGTGCAGCCCCGCGTTCGGCAGCAGCGCCCCCGGCAGCAGATGTGATTCGCACAACACCTGGAAGCCGTTGCAGATGCCGAGGACGGGCAGGCCCGCGTTCGCGGCGGCCACCAGCTCGGTCATCAGCGGTGCGAACCGGGCGATCGCGCCCGCCCGCAGGTAGTCCCCGTAGGAGAACCCGCCGGGCAGCACGACGGCGTCCACGCCCTGCAGGTCGTGGTCGCCGTGCCACAGCGCGACCGGCTCGGCGCCGGACAGCCGGACGGCGCGTGCGGCGTCCTTGTCGTCCAGAGAACCGGGGAAGGTGATGATGCCTACCCGGGCAGCGTCCATCTGTTCTGTTCCTCCGAAATGAGGTGCGGCCGGGACGGTCGGGATCTCCTCCGCCGATCACCCCGCTGCGCGCGTCGCATACCCCCCGCGCGCCACTAATCTACCCGGCGTTGTGCATGAGTCCGGCGTCGAGGCGGCGGACCAGGGCCCCGTCGCTCCAGGTCAGCCGCTTCCGCAGGTGAACGACGGTGCCTGCGTCGGGCGAGGAGTCGATGTCCAGTTCGTCCACCAGCGCCCGCATGATTTTAAGCCCGCGGCCGGACTCGCTCAACGCGCCCCGGTCGACCGGGGCGGGCCGCGGGCCGCGGCCCCAGTCCATGACCTTGAGCATGCACTCGCCGTCGTCCACGTGCCCGGTGACCTCGTACTCGCCGGTCGCACGGGCGTGCTGGACGACGTTCGTGCACGCCTCGGAGGCGGCGACGAGCATGTCGTCGACGCAGTCCTCGGCGACGCCGAGCCCGCGCAGGGCGTCCCCCAGCACCCGCCTGATCACCGGGATGCTCAGCGCGTCGCGCGGCAGCGCGAGCGAGAACCTCATGTCCACCCGGTCACCTCGTGTCATGCCCCGGGCTTCCCGATCGTTCCCCCGACCCCGGAGCGTGCTCGACGACTCGACGCAGCTAACACTTCCCCGGCGGTATCTTCCGTAATCGCCATACTGGCGGGTCTTTCCAGGGCGGTAGGACGCCCGTGACCCGGACCGGGCCGGTTACAGAACGTGAACCTCGTAGTTTTCGATCACCGGGTTGGCCAGCAGCGTCTCGGCGATCTTGCCGACCCGCTCCAGGGCCGCCTCGTCGGCGTCCCCCTCCAGCTCCACCTCGAACCGCTTGCCCTGCCGGACGGCGACGACGCCCTCGTATCCCAGCTGCGGCAGCTTCCGGGCGATCGCCTGGCCCTGCGGGTCGAGGATCTCCGGCTTGAGCATGACGTCCACGACGACACGCGCCACGACCGCCCCCTCACTGATCTGCGCTTTTCCTGACGATCTGAAGCGTACGGCACCATGGCAGTCCACGACCCGTCCGCACCCCCGGAGCCGTCCGATGAACATCGAGGACCTCACCCCCTCCGAGCGCCGCCTGTGGAAGGCCTTCCCGAAGGGGGAGGCGGTCGACCTGTCGTCCGGCGACCCGGCGTTCGACGACGTCGGGCAGTCCGACCGGTGGGGACACGACCGGATGGTCAGGGCGGAGGTCCTGGTCGCCCTCCTCGTCGGCGCCGTGGAGCCCGAGCCGGGGCAGGTCGCCGCCGTCCGGCTGACCGGCGCCCGCGTCACCGGGTCGCTGAACCTCGGGCACGCCGAGGTCACCGTCCCGCTGGCGCTCACCGGGTGCTCGTTCGACGAGGCGCCGCACCTGTACTGGGCGAGCATGAACAGCGTCCACCTGATGCGCTGCCGGCTGCCCGGCCTGGTCGCGTCCGGCACCCGGGTGGACGGCCACCTGTGGCTGGAGGGCAGCCGGATCAACGGCGGCCTCTGGCTGGACGGCGCGAACATCACCGGCATCCTGAACATGTCGGGCGTCCAGCTGACGAATCCGGGCGGGGACGCGCTGCTCGCCGACCGGCTCGCCGTCGAGGCGAACGTGTACTGCGACCAGGGCTTCGTCGCCAACGGCGAGGTCCGGCTGCCCGGCGCCCGCATCGGCGGGCAGCTGATCTTCCGGGGCGCGCGGCTCTACAACCCGACCGGCGTCGCCCTGTACGCCAGCCGCCTGGACGTCGCCGCGAACGTGTTCTGCGACGGCGGGTTCGCCGCCGAGGGCGAGGTGCGGCTGCGCGGCGCCCGCGTCGGCGGGTACCTGTCCTTCGTCGGCGCGAACCTGTCCGCGCCGGAGCGCACCGCGCTCAACGCCGACGACCTCGCCGTCGAGACCGACGTCTACTGCTCGGACGGCTTCACCTCCGTCGGCGCCGTCAGCTTCTCCGGCGCCCGCGTCACCGGCCAGCTCAGCCTCCGCGGCGCCCGGCTCCGCCACGTCGAGGGGACGGCGCTGAGCCTGCAGCGCGTCCAGGCCGAGGAGCTGCTGCTGCGCACCGCCGAGCCCGTCCAGGGCACCACGGACCTGTCCTACGCCCGCATCAACCTGCTCCGGGACGACGCCGCGTCCTGGCCGGACCGCCTGCAGCTCGACGGCCTCCAGTACGAGACCCTCGAACCGCCGCTCACCGCCCGCGAGCGCCTGGCCTGGCTGCGCCGCGACTCCGACGGCTACGCCCCGCAGCCCTACGAGCGCCTCGCCCAGACCTACCGCGCCCTCGGCCTGGACGCCGACGGCCGCTCCGTGCTGCTCGCCAAGGCCCGCGACCGCCGCCAGACCCAGGGCGTCCCCCGCAAGATCGTCGGCTGGCTGCAGGACGTCCTCGTCGGCTACGGCTACCGCCCGTTCCGCGCCGCGAGCTGGCTCGTCGGCCTGCTCGCCTTCGGCACGATCGTCTTCTCCCTCCACAAGCCCGACGTCCTGGACGACGGCCACAAGCCGCACTTCAACGCGTTCTTCTACACGCTGGACCTGCTGCTGCCGATCGGCAGCCTCGGCCAGGAGATCGAGTTCGCCCCGAAGGGCGTCTACCAGTGGATCGCGAACCTCATCGTCGCGGCCGGACTGATCCTCGGCCTGACCGTCGCCGCCGGCGCCACCCGCGCCCTGTCCCGCGAGTGACCCTCACCGGCGGGAGTTGAGACGGGCGGCCTGGCGCGTCAGATGGTCCCGCTCGGCGAGGTCGGGCGCCTTCCGCGCCGCCTCCGCGTACAGCCGCGCCGCCGTCTCCAGGTCGCCGTCGCGCTCGTGCAGGTAGGCGGCGGCCGCCGTGTAGCGGGGCAGGGAATCGTCCAGCTCCGCGAGCGCCGCCAGCCCGGCGCGCGGACCGTCCGCCTCCCCGACCGCCACCGCCCGGTTCAGCCGGACGACCGGGCTGCCGGTCAGGCTCACCAGCTCGTCGTACCACTCGACGATCTGCACCCAGTCGGTCTCCTCCGCGACCAGCGCGTCCGCGTGCAGCGCAGCGATCGCGGCCTGCGCCTGGTACTCGCCCAGCCGGTCCCGCGCGAGCGCCGCCTGGAGGATCTCGACGCCCTCGGCGATCAGCACGGTGTCCCACAACCCGCGATCCTGCTCCGCCAGCGGCACCAGCCTGCCGTCCGGCGCGGTACGGGCGGCGCGCCGGGCGTGGTGGAGCAGCATCAGCGCGAGCAGCCCCGCCGCCTCCGGATGGTCGACCATCCTCGCGAGCTGCCGGGTGAGCCGGATGGCCTCCGCCGCCAGGTCCACATCACCGGAGTAGCCCTCGTTGAACACCAGGTACAGGACGCGCAGCACGGTGGCGACATCGGCGGGCCGGTCGAACCGCACGTCCGACACCGTCCGCTTGGCGCGGCTTATGCGCTGCGCCATGGTCGCCTCAGGCACCAGGTAAGCCCGCGCGATCTGGCGTGTGGTCAACCCGCCCACCGCACGCAGCGTGAGCGCGACCGCCGACGACGGCGTCAACGACGGATGCGCGCACAGAAAGTACAGCCAGAGCGTGTCGTCCACCGCGGTCACGGGACCGGGCGGCGGCTCCTCCTCGGCCCGGTCCTCCCGCCGGCGCCGCGCCGCGTCCGCCCGCGTCGCGTCGAGGAACCGCCGCCAGGCCCGGCTGACCAGCCAGCCCTTCGGGTCGCGCGGCGGGTCGTCCGGCCACGTCCGGACCGCCTCGACCAGCGCGTCCTGCACGGCGTCCTCGGCCGCCGCGAAGTCGGCTCCGCGGCGGACGAGGATCCCGAGCACGCTCGGCGTGAGGCTCCGCAGCAGAGCCTCGTCCATGGACGTCACTCCGTGATGGTCGGCGGCGCGGCCAGGAACGGCCGCACCTCCAGCCACTCGTGGATCGGCCGTCCGCCCGCCCCCGGCGCCGCCGACAGCTCCCCGGCCAGCTCCACGGCCCGCTCGTAGGAGTCGACGTCGATCACGATCCAGCCGGCGATGAGGTCCTTGGTCTCGGCGAACGGCCCATCGGTGACCGGCGGCCGCCCCTCCCCGTCGTAGCGGACCCACGTCCCCTCGGGCGACAGCGCCTGGCCGTCGACGAACTCCCCGGTCTCCTCCAGCCGCGCCGCGAAGTCGTCCATGTACTGGACGTGCGCCGAGATCTCCTCCGGCGTCCACTTGTCCATCGGCACGTCGTTCACCGCCGCCGGCGCGCCGCTGTAGTGCTTCAGAAGCAGGTACTTCGCCATCGTCTTCTCCTGGATGCTCGTGCGGCCCATTCTGACCGCCTCCGCACCGGGGACGAAGCCGCCCACGGGATCTCGACATCCCCGCGCGAACTTTTTCCACAGAGTTCGATCCCGTCCCGCTGCGCCTCGCCTTTCACTAACGTCAACATCACGCAAAGGAGGCGGTCATGGCCCTGAAGATCGACGTCCGCGCCGTGCACGCCGAGCTTCAGGCGATTTCCACGGCGATGTCCGAGGTGACCCGACTCATGGGCCCGCAGACCTGGCAGGGCGGCTCCGCAGCCGCGTTCACCACCGACCTCCAGGGCCACAACCGCGCCCTGAACCGCCTGATGCTGGACGCCGAACGCACCGCCATCCGCCACAACCAGGTGCCCCTCACCCTCGCCCCGCCGGAGATCCCCCGCGTCACGCCCCCGGCCGGCAAGCCGGGCGTCGCCTCGGTCTCCCCGTCCGCCTTAGAACGCCTGGAGACGGCCCTGACCCGCGCCGCCGCCGACCTTCCCCACCGGGCCAAGGCGATCCGCGTCCACCTGGCCCCGGCCCGCCCCGACATCCCGAGCACCACGTCCTGCGACAACGCCGCCGCCTGGTGCCGCACCCAGGCGGCCCGCATGCGCACCCGCATCATGTACGCCCTGGCCGAAACCGAGGTCAGCCCGACGCCCCTGATCCAGGGCCCGGTCATCGAGATCCCCGACCTCGAACGCTTCGGCTCCAAGGAGATGACCGACCTGGCCCGCCTCCAGGCGCGCGCCTACCTGAAGCACACCACCCAGCCGGGCGCCGGCACCCCGGCACTCATGTCCGAGATAGCGCGCACCCTCCGCGAGAACAGCAAGAACACCGCCTACCTGGCCACGTTCTTCTCGAACGTCCCACCGGGCTCCGTGGGCAAGCTCGCCTACCGCCTCCACCGCCTGAGCAAGACGAGCGGCCTGACTCCCGAAGACAAGAAGACGGTCGGCGACATGGGCACGGCCTTAGCCGCCCTCTCCCGCAAGAAGGACAGCGAACCCGTAGCCGCCGAAGCCCTGGGCCCCGCAGGCAACGACATGCCCGGCCAGGCCCTCCTGGTCAAGTTGAGCGCCCCCGACGTCAAATGGAGCAGCGCCATCCTGGCCGACCTGGGCAGGGCCGCCCTCCGCTGGCGCCAGAAATACCCGTCCTACGTCATCAACGAAAAGCAGCAGATCGACGTCGCCACCATCATCCAACCGGTCAACCAACCCGACCACGAGTGGTGGCGAGACTGGGGCCTCGACGACGACCCGAAAACGCTCAGGGCCTACGACCCGGCACTCAATGTCCTCGGCCGCATCTCCCAGCAGCGGGACCTCACCGCCGCGCGCACCCTGGCCGCGACGAAACTGGAAAGCGCGTTCACCATCAAGGACGCCGAAAAGGCCGCCGCCCTCACCTGGATGACGCGCGGCACCGGCGAAACCTACGCCTCGCTGCTCATAGCCCCCGACTGGCCCGACGGCGGCACGATCGCGGGATCGGTCATCCAACTCGCCACCACCCCGCAGAACGGCCACGAAGAAGAAGCCGCGACCAACGCCGCCGAGATCATCAAAACCGTGTCCTGGTGGAACGATAAGGGACGGGAGGCGGTCAGCAAATACCTCAAGAAGGACAGTCCACCGGACTGGATTCCGTGGTTCGACGTTCTCCCGCGGTCGGACCAGGGGCCGAGCTGGATGAGCCGCAGCGAGCATTACGCGGCCGAACTCGGCCCCGGCATGCGCAACGGCCTTCTCGGGATGATCCGCATACACATTCCGGTTCTCGCCAAGGGCGACGTCGCCGTCAGCGGGACCGGGCTCACCAGCGCCGATCCAGTGACGGGACGCGTGCACGCCGACGTCGGCGGTCAGGAGGTCCAGTCCTTCCTGCGGACGTTGGCCGCGGACGACAGGGTGTGGGCGCAACTGGCTCACGATGCGCAGATCTACCGGCAGCGGCTGTTCACCTGGGCGCTGACGCACCACCACCTCACGAGGGCCGCCGACCGGTCCGGCTACCTTGAAGGCAGCCTCATCGCCGCTTATCTGATCGAGAGAAGCAACAGCGAGAAACTCACCCAGAAGGAGTTCGACGACGCCCAAAAGCACCTGGGCACACTGCGCAACGTGGTGGGCGCCGGCATCGGGTTGAGCCCGGCGGGGAAAGTGCCCGGCGTCACGGACGCGTACAGCATCGGCACGGACATGGCCTTGGACAAGGTGAAGTACCAGGACTTCGAGAAGAAGATGGCGCAGATAACCGCGCATGATGCGACGTACGGCGACCAACTCTATATCGACCTCGCCCACGCCTATGCCTTGTCCAAGGGTGGTCACACGGGGAACAAGGAGATCGATGCGCTGCTCGCACTGGACACGCTGACCGATGACCAGAAGGCCGTGGTCATCCACTGGACGAAGGAGCACCCGTTCCGCCGGGGAACGACGGAAACCGACACCCTGGACGGGACCGGCGTGATCCGAATGATCGAGAACGGGGTGAACCAGAACCGGCCGTCAGCCAGTTCCTAGCGGCCGAAAGGAGTGCCGCTCAGCGGCTCGGGGAGCTTAAATGCGTACACCTGGCCGCACCTGCGGTCGTTCAGCACGATCGTGCCGTCCGCCCGCCTGACGACGCCGCCGGGGAGGGCGGAGGCGATCGTCGCGAGGCCGCCACCGGCCCCCGGACACCACTTGAATCCTCCCCAGGACAGTCGCTCCATACGGCCGTCCGCCCGGACGATCGTCGGGCGCGGAGTGGTCTGGGTGGGTGTTGTTCCTCCCAAGAGCAGCACATCGCCGTTACCGAGGGCGATCATCGCGGACCATGGAGGCAAGGCGGCGGTGGAGGCGGGAAAGCGAACGTAGCGGGCCTTCCCGGTTCGCGGGACGTACAGCAGACCTGCCCGGCCCAGCAGGATCGTCTGACCGTTCTGGTCAGTGACCGCGTCCTCAGGCCGCAGCCCCCCGCCCGCAGCCACCTTGGCGAGCGCCTCCGAGTACCCCGGCGGGGACCACTCGCGGAGGGTTCCGGATCCCACCACCTCGAACATCCGGCCCGCTCGGGAGACGACGATCGGCGTGCCGTCGGCGCGGGCGAAGAACTTCGCGCCCGACCAGTCCCGGTAGAGGCCGCGGGCCTCCTTCTCCGGGAGAGCGGCTCCGTTCACCCCGGCCACCTCGACCGTCGCGGACGGCGCCGTCCACTCGATGATCGGGCTCTGTTTCCAGTCGGTGAGCGCCACCTTCGTGACCGCCAATCCGGACTTGGCGGCGAGCAGCCACAGGTCGTTTCCTTGGACGAACATCTGGTCGGCCGCGATGTCGACGGCACGCAACTGGATGCGTCCGTCCTTCCCCAGCCGAACTATGCGGCCCTCCCGACCGTGGTAGACGCGGTAGTAGAGGGTTCCGTCCCGCGAGACCGCGAGCCCCCCGCCGCCGTATGCGCTGCTCCGGAGGGCGAACTCGCCGTCTCTGGGGTCCCTGTTCAACTCCGGGGAGCCGGCGATTACTACGGCTTGGGCTGGGTGGGTGGGGTGGGGGGTCGGGTTGAAGGCGGGGGCTTCCGTGTGGGTGCAGGCGGTGGGCAGGGTCAGCAGGAGGGCTACTGGCGGGATGACCCTGGTGTAACGCACGTGTCGATGATGCCAGGGGCGGGGCGGATCCGGGTGGGGTGCGTCACGTTCGGGGGGTCAGGGGGCGGGGCCGGGGGTAGGGATCACGGTGGCGGGACTTGCATCGCAGGGTGTGATGTCTGCCACGATGGCATTGCGGCTTTTGTCCCTTACCGGGGTCAGTGGCCGTTGACATCGGCCGGCGACGCGGCGATCCCGTGTTCCGGCCCCGAACGAGGAGTGTCATCGATGACGATCGACTCCGTGCGCGGCGCACCCGGCACCACCGAGCTCGCCGAGCCCGAGCTCGTCCGGCTGCTGACCCCCGAGGGGGAGCGCGTCGAGCATCCCGACTACCCCCTGGACCTCAGCGCCGAGGACGTGCGCGATCTGTACCGCGACCTGGTGGTCGTGCGGCGGATCGACCTGGAGGCCGTGGCGCTGACCCGGCAGGGTGAGCTCGGCCTGTGGGCCTCGCTGCTGGGGCAGGAGGCGGCGCAGATCGGGTCGGGGCGTGCGCTGTCCGAGCACGACATGGTGTTCCCGACGTACCGGGAGCACGGCGTCGCGTGGTGCCGGGACGTGGACCCGCTGAAGCTGCTCGGGCTGTTCCGGGGCGTGAACCACGGCGGGTGGGATCCCGCCGAGCACGGCTTCCACCTGTACACCATCGTGATCGGCAGCCAGACGCTGCACGCGACCGGGTACGCGATGGGCGTCCAGCGGGACGGGGTGCTGGGGACGCCGAAGGCGGGCGCGGCGATCGCCTACTTCGGGGACGGGGCGACCTCGCAGGGCGATGTGAACGAGTCGTTCGTGTTCGCGTCCGTGTTCAACGCGCCGATCGTGTTCTTCTGCCAGAACAACCAGTGGGCGATCTCGGAGCCGCTGGAGAAGCAGACCCGGATCCCGCTCTACAAGCGGGCGCAGGGGTTCGGGTTCCCGGGCATCCGGGTGGACGGCAACGACGTGTTCGCCTGCCTCGCGGTGACCAGGAAGGCCCTGGAGAACGCCCGGACGGGGCAGGGCCCGACGCTGATCGAGGCGTACACCTACCGCATGGGAGCCCACACGACGACCGACGACCCCACGCGGTACCGGCTGAAGGCCGAAGAGGAGGCGTGGAAGCTCAAGGACCCGATCGAGCGGGTCAAGGCGTACCTGGTGCGGGGCGACCTGGCGGACGCGGGGTTCTTCGAGAAGGTCGAGGACGAGGCGAAGCAGCTCGCCAAGGAGCTGCGCGAGGGCTGCCGGTCCATGCCGGACCCGGAGCCGCTGTCGATGTTCGACGAGGTGTACGCCGAGCGGCATCCGCTGATGACCGAGGAGCAGGAGCAGTTCGCCGCCTACCTGGCGTCGTTCGAGGAGGAGGCGAAGTGAGCACCACCCTGACCCTCGGCAAGGCGCTGAACGAGGGCCTGCGCAAGGCCATGGAGAACGACCCGAAGGTCCTGGTGATGGGCGAGGACGTCGGGAAGCTCGGCGGGGTCTTCCGGATCACCGACGGCCTGCAGAAGGACTTCGGCGAGGAGCGCGTCATCGACACGCCGCTGGCCGAGTCGGGCATCGTCGGGACGGCGATCGGGCTCGCGCTGCGCGGGTACCGGCCGGTGGTGGAGATCCAGTTCGACGGGTTCGTGTTCCCGGCGGCCGACCAGATCATCACGCAGCTGGCGAAGATGCGGATGCGGTCGCTCGGGGCGCTGTCGCTGCCGGTCGTGGTGCGGATCCCGTGCGGCGGCGGCATCGGCGCGGTCGAGCACCACTCGGAGTCGCCCGAGGCGTACTTCACGCACACGGCGGGGCTGCGGGTGGTGTCGTGCTCGAACCCGGTGGACGCGTTCGCGATGATCCAGCAGTCGATCGCTTCCCCCGACCCGGTGATCTTCTTCGAGCCGAAGCGCCGGTACTGGGACAAGGCCGAGGTGGACGTCGACTCCAGTGAGTGGGCGCCGCTGCATCGGGCGCGGGTCGTCCGGCCCGGGGAGCAGGTGACGGTGCTGGCGTACGGGCCGGCGGTGAAGACGTGCCTGGAGGCGGCCGCGGCCGCCGCCGAGGAGGGGCGGTCGCTGGAGGTCATCGACCTGCGCTCGCTCAACCCGCTCGACATCGGCACGGTGACGGAGTCGGTGAACCGGACCGGGCGCTGCGTGGTCGTGCACGAGGCGCCGGTGTACAGCGGGTTCGGCGCCGAGCTGGCCGCGCGGATCACCGAGCGGTGCTTCTACCGGCTGGAGTCGCCGGTGCTGCGCGTCGGCGGGTTCTCCACCCCGTACCCGCCGTCCCGCCTGGAAGACCAGTACCTGCCCGACCTCGACCGCATCCTGGACGCGGTCGACCGGACCTTCGCGTGGTGACGCCGGTGACCGAGCCGAAACTGTTCAAGCTGCCGGACGTGGGCGAGGGCCTCACCGAGGCGGAGATCGTCAAGTGGCACGTCCAGCCGGGCGACACCGTCGAGGACGGCCAGACCATCGTCGAGATCGAGACGGCCAAGGCGATCGTGGAGCTGCCCTGCCCGTTCGACGGCGTGGTGACCGAACTGCTGGCCACCGAGGGCGAGACCGTGGACGTCGGCGTGCCGATCATCGCGGTGGACGCCGGCGGGGACGGCGCCGTGGCGACGCCGGTGTCGGAGCCCCCGGCGCAGACGGCGGCGCTCCGCGAGGAGGGCGTGCCGACCGCGAACGAGCCGGGCATGGTCACGCCCGAGGAGCCGCCGAAGCGGCAGCCCGTGCTGGTCGGCTACGGGGTCAAGGAGGGCGCGACGAAGCGGCGGGCGCGCAAGGCGTCGTCCAACGGGGTCGCGTCGGCGCCTGTTGCGCCCGTGCGGCCGCCGGCTCCTCGTCCACAGCCTGTGGACAACGGGTTGCCGCTGGCGAAGCCGCCCGTCCGGAAGATGGCGAAGGATCTCGGGATCGACCTCGCCACCGTGACGGGTTCGGGTCCGCAGGGCTCGATCACGCGGGAGGACATCCTCGCCGCGCAGGGCGCTCCGCAGGCACCCGTCGCGGCGGGCCCGCGCGAGGAGCGCGTGCCGGTCAAGGGGGTGCGCAAGGCGACGGCGGCGGCGATGTCCGGTTCGGCGTTCACGGCCCCGCACGTCACCGAGTTCCTCCAGGTGGACGTCACGCGGACGATGGAGACCGTCAAGCGGCTCCGCGAGCTCCCCGAGTTCGCGGATGTGAAGGTGTCGCCGCTGCTGCTGGTGGCGCGCGCGCTGCTCACCGCCGTGCGACGGCACCCGATGGTGAACTCCACCTGGGTGGACGGCCCGAACGGCGCGGAGATCGTGGTCAAGCGCTACGTGAACCTGGGCATCGCGGCGGCCACCGATCGCGGCCTCATCGTGCCCAAGGTGAAGGACGCGCAGGACCTCGACCTGCCCGGCCTCGCGCGCGCGCTGAAGGAACTGACGGAGAAGGCGCGCGCGGGAAAGGCGTCCCCGGCCGACCTGTCCGACGGGACGATCTCCATCACCAACGTCGGCGTGTTCGGCGTCGACACCGGGACGCCCATCCTCACACCCGGTGAGGCGGCGATCCTGGCGTTCGGGCAGATCAGGGACATGCCCTGGGTCCACGAGGGCGAACTGGCCATCCGCAAGGTGACCACGCTGGCCCTCTCGTTCGACCACCGCATCGTGGACGGCGAACTGGGCTCCCGCGTCCTGCGCGACGTCGGCGACATGCTCGAAGACCCCATCCGCATGCTCGCCTGGAGCTGACGTCCGGGGCCGGTGCCACGACGCGGCACCGGCCCCGCGACCGATCGGCGACTGCCCCGCGACGGCTCGGCGACTGCCCCGCGACGGCTCGGCGGCGGTTTACGAGACGGGGACCTTGTCTACCTTGCCGAACGGGCCGGCGTTGAAGGTCACCGATCGGATGTCGCCGGGCGGGGCGGGCAGGTAGACGAAGCCGCGGGCGGGCTTGCCCACGGCGGTCAGGAAGGTGGCGCGTCCGGCGTCGAGGTAGATGTCCGTGCCGCCCTGCCGGGCCGGGCCGACGCGGACGGCCCGGTAGGCGTCCTTGCCGCCCGGCATCTGGATGCTGAACGAACCGAACACGGCGCCCGGATGGTTGGGGTCCGGGTAGGAGGCGTCGGGAGGGACGGTCCCCGGCCCCTCGTTCACGATGTCGAACACCGCGACGATGTAGGCGCCGTCCCGGTAGAAGGGTTTGACCTCCAGCCGCCGCTTGTCGGCGCCGAAGGCGGCCGTGCGGGTCGCCACCGTCTTGCCGTCCTCCGTCTGGAAGTCGGCCGGTGAGGTGGTGCCGCGCGCGCCCGGCTTCGCCTGGTAGGAGATCTCGACGCGGTTGTTGCGCGCGGCGTCCCTGGCCACGCGTTCCGCGTTCCCCTTGCCGGTGGCCGTGTAGGTGAAGGCGCTGCCGAGCCGCGCTTTCATCTCCTTCAGGACGGCGTCGGCCTGCTCCTTCGATAGCTTCACGTCATCGCCGTCGGTGTGGCCTTCGATCGACAGCGCGCCTGTCGCCCCTGTCTTGATCTGTTGCGCCGTCTCGTCCAGGACGACCTTCGCACCGCTGGACAGCTTCGCGGAGCCGTTGTCGAACAGCGCGCCGGCCCGCAGGCCGACGGTGACCTCCGACCCGCTGGACGTCACGTCCTTCGTCTCGCCCTCGACGATGTCGTACAGATCGACCGGGTTGGGCCCCGGACCGGACGAAGGCGAAGCCGAAGCCGATGGCGAGGCCGATGGGGACGCGGACGCAGACGAGGTCACAGACGGCGACGGCGACAGCGGCCTGGAGCGGCCGAAGGGTTCAGCCCCCACGGACGGCTCCACGCCCACCGACGGCCGCGACGAAGGCGTGGACGACGACGGCGGCGCGGACGAAGGCACCGAAGACGTCGGCACAGAAGGGGCCGGCGCTGAAGGGGTCGCGGAGCCCTCCGTCACCGGGATCCCGGTGTACTCCCCCGCCGTCCCCGGCGTGATCGCGGTGACCTTCGTGACGTCCGCCGGGATCACCGGGTACTCGGCGGCCATCTCCCGGGTGGAGCCGGGCGTGATGTCGGAGCCGCTGGTGACGCCGGTCGGCTTGTAGAGCCGCCGTCCGACCGGGTCGACCAGCGCGATCTCGAACGGGACGGACTTCGTGGCCGTGTCCAGCGACGTGATGCTGAACCGCAGCACCGCCTTGCCCGCCTGCCGTTGCACGCTCCTGATGTCGAGCCGCGCGTGCAGGCCGTCCGCGCCGCCGAACCAGCCCTCCCGCGAGAACGATCCACTGCTCTGCGCGGCCGGGCTCGGCGCGGCGCCGCCCGGTCCGGCGGTCGGCGGGGCGACCTTCTCGGCCCTGTCGGCGGAGGAGCAGCCCGCGACGAGGACTAAACCGGCGAGGGAAACGGCCAGAGGCAGCGCGCGCATCGAGGAACCGGCCCGGGGGAGATCGGCGAAGGACGCGGACAACAGTAGTCAAATAGGGCGAGCCCCCGCCATCAGATGGCAGGGGCCCGCGCCTACTCGCTCAGAACGCCTCTTCGGGGAGTTCCATCACGTCGAGGGTGGTGGACTCGGTGACGGCCCGGTCGGACGCCAGGCGCGGCAGGACGGTCTGGCAGAAGAACTGCGCCGCCGCGACCTTGCCGCTGTAGAACGCCTTGTCGGAGTCGGAGACGTCCCCGCCGCCGAGCGCGGCCAGCGCGACCTCGGCCTGGCGGAGCAGCAGCCAGCCGACGATGAGGTCCCCGAGGCCGAGCAGCAGGCGGGTCGTGTTGAGCCCGATCTTGTAGAGCTGCTTCGGGTCCTCCATGGAGCCGAGCGCCCAGCCGATCATCGGGTTGAGGATGCCCTGGACGTCCTCCAGCGCGCGGCCGAGCAGCGCCCGCTCGTTCTTCAGCCGGCCGTTGCCGGCCTCGGACTCGGCGAACGCCTGGATCTCGCCCGCGAGCACCTTCAGCGCCTCGCCGTTGTCCCGCAGGATCTTGCGGAAGAACAGGTCCTGGCCCTGGATGGCGGTGGTGCCCTCGTACAGGGTGTCGATCTTGGAGTCGCGGATGTACTGCTCGATCGGGTAGTCCTGCAGGAAGCCGGACCCGCCGAGGGTCTGCAGCGACTCCGCGCCGAGCAGCGCGTAGGCGCGCTCGGAGCCGAAGCCCTTCACGACCGGCAGCAGCAGGTCGTTGATCTTCTCGGCCTGCTCGTCCTTGCGGCCCTCGTGCTCGGCGATCTGCACGGCGTCCTGGTAGGACGCGGTGAGCAGCACCAGCGCGCGCATGCCCTCGGCGTACGCCTTCTGGGTCAGCAGGCTGCGCCGGACGTCCGGGTGGTGGGTGATCGTGACGCGCGGGGCGGTCTTGTCCGTCATCTGCGTCATGTCGGCGCCCTGGACGCGCTCCTTGGCGTACTCCAGCGCGTTCAGGTAGCCGGTCGACAGGGTCGCGATGGCCTTGGTGCCGACCATCATGCGGGCGTACTCGATGACGAGGAACATCTGCTTGATGCCCTGGTGCACGTCGCCGACCAGGTAGCCGACCGCGGGGTGCTTCTCGCCGAAGGTCAGCTCGCAGGTCGTGGAGACCTTGAGGCCCATCTTCTTCTCGACGTTGGTGACGTAGGCGCCGTTGCGCTCGCCCAGCTCACCGGTCTCGACGTCCACCAGGTACTTGGGGACGAGGAACATCGACAGGCCCTTGGTGCCGGGGCCGGCGCCCTCGGGGCGGGCCAGCACCAGGTGGAAGATGTTCTCGGACATGTCGTGCTCGGCCGAGGTGATGAAGCGCTTGACGCCCTCGATGTGCCAGGTGCCGTCGGGCTGCTGGACGGCCTTGGCGCGCCCGGCGCCGACGTCGGAGCCCGCGTCCGGCTCGGTCAGCACCATGGTGGCGCCCCACTGCCGCTCCAGGGCCAGCTCGGCGAACTTCTTCTGCTCGGGCGTGCCGATGTGCCAGAGGATCTGGGCGAAGCCGGGGCCGGAGGCGAACATGTAGACGGCCGGGTTGGCGCCGAGCACCTGCTCGGCGACGGCCCAGGTGAGGGAGCGCGGGGCGCCGCTGCCGCCGAACTCGGGGGCGAGGTCGAGGCGGTACCACTCGGCGTCCATCCACGCCTTGAACGACTTCTTGAAGCCCTCGGGCATCTCGACGGTGCCGGCGGCCGGGTCGAACACCGGCGGGTGGCGGTCGGCGTCCTCGAAGGAGTCGGCGAGCGGGCCCTCGGCGAGCCGGTTCACCTCGTCGAGGATGCTGCGCGCGGTGTCCTCGTCCAGTTCCGCGTACGGGCCGCTGCCGAGGAGGTCCTGGCGCCTGAACACCTCGAAGAGGTTGAACTCCAGGTCCCGGAGGTTGCTCTTGTAGTGCCCCATTCGAGACTCCGTCTGATCCGGCGGCGGCCGGGGGCCCCGCTGCGTACTGGTGGGTAACTCAACATCATGCTACCCGCTGGTAACCAGTTGGCAACCACCTAAGTCAGGGGCGATCCGGCCACATCGAACCACGCTCGGGTCCGAACATGTGACACAACTCACAAGCTCGCCGCCGTCCTGCGCGTCCGGTACCGGCCCCGTCCCGCCCCGCGGCCCGGCGCCCGCCCTCCGACCTGCGCCGGGGCCCGCCCCGGCGACCCGCACCGGGCCCTCCGCCGGGCCGCCCGGGCGTGGTGGGAAGATCGGGCGGGGGCGTGAACATCGTGAGGCACGAGGAGGTGCGCATGAACCAGGAGGAGCCCGGAGCCCCGAGGCTGACCGTCATCGGAACCGGCTACCTCGGCGCCACGCACGCCATCTGCATGGCGGTGCTCGGCTACGAGGTCCTCGGCGTGGACGTCGACCGGCACAAGATCGACCGGCTGGCGTCCGGCGAGGTCCCCATCTTCGAGCCCGGGCTGCCGGAGCTGCTCACCAAGGCGCTCGACTCCGGCCGGCTCCGGTTCACCACCTCGTTCGAGGAGGCGGGCGCGTTCGGCGACGTCCACTTCCTGTGCGTGGGAACCCCGCAGCAGGCCGGCTCGGACGCCGCCGACCTGAGCTACCTCGACGCCGCCGTCCGCGCGCTCGCCCCCCACCTGCGCCGCCGGGCCCTCGTCGTCGGCAAGTCCACGGTGCCGGTCGGGACGGCCGCGCGGCTCACCGGCCTCGTCCAGGAGCTGGCGCCCGCCGGCAAAGAGGTCGAGCTGGCCTGGAACCCCGAGTTCCTGCGCGAGGGCTTCGCCGTCGACGACACCCTGCGCCCCGACCGCATGGTGTTCGGCGTCGCGTCCGACTGGGCGGACGAGCAGCTGCGGGCGGCGTTCAAACCCGTCCTCGACCTCGGCACACCGGTCATCCGCACCGACCTCGCCACCGCCGAGCTGGTCAAGGTCGCCGCCAACTCCTTCCTCGCCACCAAGATCTCCTACATCAACGCGATGGCGGAGGTGTGCGAGGCGGTCGGCGCCGACGTCAAGGACCTCGCCGACTCGCTGGCGCTGGACGACCGCATCGGCGGCAAGTTCCTGCGCCCCGGGCTCGGCTTCGGCGGCGGCTGCCTGCCGAAGGACATCCGCGCGTTCGCGCACCGCGCCGAGGAGATCGGCGTCGGGCAGGCCGTGTCGTTCCTGCGCCAGGTGGACGACATCAACCGGCGCCGCCGGGCCCGCACCGTCGACCTCGTCCGGGAGCTGCTCGGCGGCGACTTCGCCGGCAAGCGCATCGCCGCGTGGGGCGCGGCGTTCAAGCCCAACTCCGACGACATCCGCGACGCGCCCGCGCTGGACGTGGCCCGCACCATGCACGGCCTCGGCGGCGACGTCCGCGTCTACGACCCGGCCGCGCTCGGCAACGCGCGCGCCGCGTTCCCCGAGCTGCGGTACGGCGAGAGCGCGCTCGACGTCGCGCGGGACGCCGACGTCGTCGTCCTGCTGACCGAGTGGTCGGACTTCCGGGAGGTCGACCCGGAGGCGCTGGCCGGGGTCGTCCGGCACCGGCGGATCGTGGACGGGCGGCACGCGCTCGACGCCGCGCAGTGGCGCGCGGCGGGCTGGGAGTACCGGGCGCTCGGCCGCTCGTACAGGGAACAACCCGCCACAACCGGCCGTTGACGGGAGCGAGGACGCCGGGGCCGAGGGCACCGGCCCTCCCGGACGAGGTGCGCCGTACCCGGAAAGCGAAGACGACGCGTGACCACCGTCGTCTCGCACCGGGAGCGCATCCATGGCCTGGATCCTCGTCATCGTCGCCGGCCTCGTCGAGGTCGCGATGGCCCTCTGCCTGAAGGGCAGCAAGGGCTTCACCGAGCCGCTGCCGTCCGTCGGCTTCGCCGTGTTCGCCGTCACCAGCTTCGGGCTGCTCAGCCTGGCCCTGAAGCACCTCGACGTCGGCACCGCCTACGCCGTCTGGGTGGGCATCGGCGCCGTCGGGACGGCGGCGCTCGGCATGCTCGTCATGGGCGACCAGGTGTCCGCCGTCAGGATCGGCGCGCTGGCGCTCATCATCCTCGGCGTGATCGGACTGAACCTCGCGGGCGGCCACTGAGCGCCCGGTGGCGGGCCCGCTGGCCGCAGGCGGCCAGCGGACCCGGCCGTTCGCAGGTCACCATCGTTTCCGCGGAACGTAATCTCCCGTAGCAGCGTCTATCGGACGAGAGCGCGGGGAGTGCTCGGACACGGGAGGGACCGACCTTGGTCTTCAAGAAGCTGCGGCAGGCGATGGGCATCGGCGGCCCGTCGATCGAAACGATCCTGCACGATCCGAACACGACGCCGGGCGGCGTCGTCACGGGCGAGGTCACCATCATCGGCGGCCAGTACAACTCCGACATCAAGTCGGTGAACCTCGCGCTGCGCACCCGGGTCGAGGTCGAGTCGGGCGACAACGAGTACACGTCCAACCTGGAGTACGCGAAGATGCCCGTCGCGGGCAGCTTCAGCCTCCAGGAGGGCGCCCGGCACAGCATCCCGTTCCAGATGCCCATCCCGTGGGAAGCTCCCCTCACGCACATGTACGGACGCCCCCTGCACGGCACCACGGTCGGCATCGCGACCGAGCTGGAGGTGGCGGGGGCGCTCGACCCGGGCGACCTCGACCCCATCGCCGTCCACCCGCTGCCCGCGCAGGAGCGCATCCTCGCGGCCTTCTCCAACCTCGGCTTCCAGTTCCGCAACGCCGACTGCGAGAAGGGCCGCATCTGGGGCGTCCACCAGGAGCTGCCGTTCTACCAGGAGATCGAGTTCTATCCGCCGGGCCAGTACGCGCGCGGCATCAAGCAGCTCGAAGTGACGTTCGTGTCCTACCCGCAGTCCATGGAGGTCGTGCTGGAGCTGGACAAGCGCGGCGGCGTGTTCACCGAGGGGCACGACGCGTTCAGCCGCTTCACGGTCGACTACGCGACCGTCGACCACACCAACTGGGAGCAGCAGCTCGACGGCTTCCTCCAGGAGGCCGGCCGCCGCCGCGGCTTCTTCTAGCCCGCCGCGGGCCGTCCGCGCAGCAAGATCCGGGGGATCCCCTCCGCGAAGTTGATCGCGGAGGGGATCGCCGCGTAGAAAGAGGTTCCGTGCCCCAGCCCCCCGGACTGAACGACGCGGAACGGCGCCTCTGGGCCGCGTTCCCGACCGGCGCCCGCGTCGTCCTCGGCGACGACCTGCCCGCCGGACCCGACCCCGACCGCATGGTCCGCGCCGAGATCGTCACCCGGCTGCTGCTCGGCGCCGGCGAGACCCGGCCGGGCGCGGTCGCCGCCGTCCGGCTGCGCGGCGCCTACATCACCGGGCAGATCGACCTCAAGGGCGGCGCCACCGAGCACGAGCTGCGGCTGGAGGAGTGCCGGCTCGTCGAGGAACCGAACTTCTCCAACGCCGAGACCCGGCAGCTGCGGTTCGCCAACTGCCGGATGCCCGGCTTCGACGGCGGCGGGCTCCGCGCGGACGGCTACATGAGCCTGTCGGGGTCGCGGATCGAGGGCTCGGTGCGGCTGCCGAGGGCGCAGCTCGCCGGCGGCCTGCGGATGAACGGCACCCGCATCACGGTGACCGACCCCGCCACGTGGGCGATCTTCAGCGGCGGGCTCGTCGTCGAGGCCGGCACGTTCATGCGGGACGCCGAGATCACCGGCGGGATCCGGTTCGTCGGGGCGCGGATGAACGGCGGCCTGTTCATGGAGCGGACCGTCCTGAACAACCCCGGCCGGATCGCCCTCGACGCGCAGAACATCGTCGTCGAGGACGCGGCCGAGCTCAGCAACGGTTTCACCGCGCACGGCACGGTCCGGCTGCGCAGCGGCCGCTTCAACGGCATCCTGTCGTTCAGCCGGGCGCACCTCGACTCCACCGACCCGGCGCGGATGGCGCTGCACGCCAGCCACATCCAGGCCGACGAGCTGCTCCTGTGGCCGGAGGAGCAGATCAAGGGCCGGGTGTCGCTGTCGTTCTCCCGGATCGACATGATCATGGACCACCCGTCCGTCTGGCCGGACGAGCTGTACCTGAACGGCATGACGTACCAGACGCTGCGCGGCGCCGAGTTCAAAGACCGGCTGAGCTGGGTGTCGCGGGACAAGGAGTTCCACCTCCAGCCGTATGAGCAGCTCGCCGCCTGGTACCACGGCATCGGCCACGACGACCTCGCGCGCAAGGTCCAGCTCGCGAAGCTGCGCGCCCGCCGCCGCAGGCTGCACCCCGTCGCCAAGGCGTGGAACCACTTCCTGGACTGGACGGTCGGGTTCGGCTACCGGCCGTGGCTCGCGTTCGCGTGGTTCGCCGCGCTGCTCGCCCTCGGGACGACGGTGTTCTCCATCGAGCACCCGCGTCCGGTGAAGCCGGGCAACGAGCTGCCCGCCTTCCACGCGCTGATCTACACGCTGGACCTGCTGATCCCGCTCGACACGTTCGGGCAGCAGCTGTCCTACGACGCGGTGGCCTGGACCCGGTGGGTGGCCTACGGGCTCGTCACGACGGGCTGGGTGCTCGCCACGGCGCTGATCGCCGGCGTGACCCGGGTGCTGCGCCCCAACTAGCCGCGCCTCCGGCCGGCCCGGCCGAGCGGCCGGGCCCCGGCCGGGCGCCGAACCAACACCCCGCCCCGGGCGTCCACCCGGATAGGGACCGACGAGAATGGGACTCCATGGGCACGTATCTGATCACGGGGGCGACGGGCGGCATCGGCACGGCGGTCGCCGAGCTGCTCCGCGAGCGCGGGCACGACCTGATCCTCACCGGCCGCTCCCCCGAGCGCCTCGGCGGGCTCGCCAGGACGCTGGAGACGGGCGCGCACGCCGCCACCCAGGTCATCAACCCCGGCGCGGTGAGCGCGCCGCCGCGCGCCGGGACCGTCGCGACCGTCCCGCTGGACCTGACGGAGCCGCGCCGCATCGAGGCGTCCCTCGCGATGGCCGGGATCCCGGAACGGCTGGACGGCGTCGTCCACGCGGCGGGCATGGTGCACCTGTCCCCGGTCGCCGAGCTGGAGGCCGACGAGTGGATGGAGCACCTGTCGGTGAACCTGGTGTCGGCGGCGGAGCTGACCCGCCTGCTGCTGCCCGCGCTGCGCGCCGCCGAGGGGCACGTCGTCTTCGTGAACTCCACCGCCGGGCTGCGCGCGAACCCCGAGTGGTCGGCGTACGCGGCGAGCAAGTTCGGGCTGCGCGCCCTCGCCGACTCGCTGCGCGCGGAGGAGCCGTCGCTGCGCGTCACGACCGTCTACCCGGGCCGGACGGCCACGGAGATGCAGCGGAAGGTGCGCGCCCAGGAGGGCCAGAACTACGCCGAGGACGACTTCGCGGCGCCGGGCACCGTCGCCCGCGTCCTGGTGGCGGCCCTGGAGACGCCGCGCGACGCGGTCGTCTCCGACGTCACCGTCCGGCCTAACTGACGGCGGCCGCGCCGCTCACTCCGGCCACGGGCTGTCGAGGATCAGCTGGACGAAGTCGGCGCGTTCGAAGCCGTCCATGTAGTGCTGGAGGACGTCGGCGTTCATGTTGCCGAAGGTCGTCTCCGGGCGGTGGACGTTGCCGTCGGTGAACGCGCGGAGGATGCGGTTCTTGAAGTCCGGGCGCGGGTGCGCGCTCGTCACGGCGCCGCGCTGCTCGTCGGTGAGGTCGTCGTAGCCGAGGCCCAGCACGTCGGTCGCCACGCCCGCGTTGAGCAGGGCGATCACCGGGTCGAGGAACTCGGGGACGCCGGGCGTGGTGTGCAGGGCGATGCCGAGCCACACGGTGCGGGCGTCGGCCTCGCCGTGGCCGCGCTCAAGGAGGAAGTCACGCGCGGCGTGCGCGCCGTCGACCTCGAACCGCAGCCGCGAGTCCCGGTAGCCGGGGGTCAGGCCGAGGTCGTGGAACATCGCCGCCGTGTAGAGCAGTTCCAGGTCGGGCTCCAGCCCCCGGGCCCGGCCCTGGAGCGCGCCGAAGAGGAACACGCGCCGCGAGTGGTGGTAGAGCAGGTCGTCCTCGGTGTCGCGGATGTACTCCGTCACGTCCCGGACGAGCGGTGTGTCGGGGACGGTGATGCCTGCGATCGTCTCGGCCATGGCACCGGGGTACCCGGGTCACCGCGGTGCACGCGCCGGGCGCCGGGGCTCAGCTCCGGCGCAGGAACCAGGACGCCAGCACGCCGCCGACCAGTCCGAACAGGTGGCCCTGCCAGGAGATGCCGGGGTCGCCGGGGATGACCCCGAGGATCATCGTCCCGTAGACGGCGACGACGGCGACCGCGATGCCGATGTCGACCAGCCGCCGCTCGAAGAGCCCGCGCCCGACCAGGTAGCCGAAGAACCCGAAGATCAGGATGCTGGAGCCGAGCGTGTTCGCCGAGCTGAGGAACCACACCCCGAGCCCGCCGACCACGATGATGATCAGGCTGGCGGCGAGGAACTTGGCGATGCCGCGCGCCGCCGCGAGGAACCCGAGCACGAGGAACGGCAGCGTGTTGGCCATCAGGTGGCCGAACCCGGCGTGCATGAACGGGGCGGTGAAGATGTCCGGGAGGTCGTTGACGTCGCGCGGCTGGATCCCGAACCGGTCGAGCCACCCGTCGGTCGTGTAGTCGAACGCCTCCAGGACCCACATCACGGCGGTCACGGAGACGATCAGGACGAGCGACGACAGCGCGCGGAACCCGTGCTTCGCCAGCTCCTCGGAACGCTGCCGGTCGGGGGTATAGCTCATGTCAGCCACCGTATGTCTGGACGTCCCTGAACCGTCAACGACCGGGACGCGGGGAAGGTGCCAGCGGACCTTTCCGGCATAGTGGTCGGATGCGCGCTGCGATCTGCGAGAAGCTCGGTTCGGTCGCCGTCACGGAGACCGCCTCCCCCGTCCCCGGTCCCGGCCAGGTGCTCGTCACCGTGGAGGCGGCGGGGGTCAACTACGTGGACGCCCTCTTCGTCCAGGGCCGGTACCAGATCAAGCCGCCGCTGCCGTTCGTGCCGGGCAGCGAGGTGGCGGGGACTCTGCCGTCCGGGGAGCGCGTCCTCGCGATGTGCGGTCTCGGCGGCTTCGCGACCGAGGTGGCGGTGCCCGCGTCCTCGGCCGTCCCGATCCCGGACGAACTGGACTTCCCCCGTGCCGCCACGTTCACCCAGAGCTACTGCACGGCCCTGTTCGCCCTCCGCGACCGCGCGGCGCTGCGGCCGGGCGAGTCAGTGCTCGTCCTGGGCGCCGGCGGCGGTGTGGGCCTGGCCGCGGTGCAGATCGCGAAGGCGATGGGCGCCCGCGTCCTGGCGGCGGCGTCCACGGACGGCAAGCAGCAGGCCGCCCGTGACGCGGGCGCGGACGACGCCATCGGCACCGCCGACGTCAAAACCGCCGCCCGCGCGTGGTCGGACGGCGGCGTGGACGTGGTCTACGACCCGGTCGGCGGCGCCCTCGCCGACCCCGCCCTGCGCTCCCTGCGCGAACGGGGCCGCTACGTCGTGATCGGTTTCGCGTCCGGGGACATCCCGTCCCTCCCGCTGAACCAGGTGCTGCTGCGCAACCGCGCGATCGTCGGCGTCGACTGGGGCGCCTGGGCGATGGCGAACCCCGGGGCGCAGCGCGCCCTCCTGGACGAGCTCCTCGCCATGGTCGCCAAGGGGGACCTCACCCCGGTGCCGCCCCGCACGGCACCGCTCGCGTCGGTGGCGGAGGTCCTGGACGACCTGCTGAACCGCCGCGTCGTGGGCAAGGTGGCCCTGCTCCCATAGGCGGCGGGCTCCCGCAGGGGGCGGAGTTGGCTAGGCGGCGGAGGCGTGCTCCGACTCGGAGGCGTCGCCGCGCACCACGATGACGGGCAGCGGGCGCCGCGCCGGGGCCTCGGCGGTCCGGCGGAGGTAGCGGCGCTCCTCCGGGGTCGTGCCGCCCCAGATGCCGTCGGGCTCACCGACCTTCAGCGCCCACGCGAGGCATTCGGCCTTCACGGGGCAGTTCGCGCAGATCGCCTTGGCGGCGTCCTCCTGCGCCTGGAGCACCGGCGCCGAGTAGCCGATCGGGAAGAACAGGTCCGGATCGGCACCGCGGCAGATGGCGTGGTCCGTCCAGTGCTCCTCGTTCTCGTTGTTCTCGTTGACGTGCATTGGCTTCTCCCTGCGCCGCGACGAGACCACCGTGCGGGGTTCTCCTCGGCCGGGGTGGTCTCCACTCAACGTAGTACTACGACACGTAGTACTACAAGACATGCGTGAACGTTGCAACTTAGCGTCCGGATAACCTGTGGGGTGTGCAGCGTGATCAAGAAGTGACCTTCCGCGAGGCGACGGCGGCCGATCTCCCCCAGATCGTCCGGCTTCTCGCCGACGATCCCCTGGGATCGACCCGTGAAACACCGGGCGAGGAGATCCCGGAGGCCTACTTCACCGCCTTCGCAGCGATCGAGAAGGACCCCAACAACACGGTGATCGTCGCGGAGGTCGAGGGCGAGCTCGCGGGCACCCTCCAGCTCACCTTCATCCCCGGCCTGACCTACACCGGCGGCGAGCGCGCCCAGATCGAGGGCGTCCGCATCGCCGCCGAGCAGCGCGGCCGCGGCGTCGGCCAGCTCATGATCGACTACGCCATCGACCGCGCCCGCGCCCGCGGCTGCCGCGTCGTCCAGCTCACCACCGACCGCCAGCGCCCCGACGCGATCCGCTTCTACCAGAAGATCGGCTTCCGCCCCTCCCACATGGGCATGAAGTACCACCTCTCCTGACGGGCCACCGCGCGGAGTCACTGTGCGGCCGTCGCGGCGGCCCGCCCGCTCAGGCGCCGGGGAGGGAGAGGTGCCGCGGGTTGGCGACTGTGAGTTTGTCCACTACCGAGTCGCGTACCGCCCGGGTGACCTCGTCCATCCGGGAGTCCAGGGTGCCTTCGCGGATGGCCTTGGCCAGGTCGGTATCGGATTCGCAGTCGAGGTTGCGGAGGCGCTTCTCGTGCGCCGCCTTGTGAGCCTCGCCTAGGAGGAGTTCCCGGCGGGCTATGACCAGGGCCGCAGCGGCTACACGGGCGTGGAAGCGCAGGCGGTCGTCGGGTTGCTCTGCCTGGAGGAGGAACGCGCCCACTGCGTCGATGAGGGTGGACGCGTCAGGACGGTCATGCGGTGGCGTGCTCGTGTTCTGCGCGGTTTCCAGGGGGTCTTGGACGGTCGCGGGTTCGGTCAGGCCCAAAGCAAGGAGCAGGTCGTGTTCTTGTTCACAGACCTTGCGACCCAGGACGGCGTACTCGATGGACGGGTCTGAGCCGGTCAGGTAACGCTCGGCCTGATGGCGGCACAGGATCAGCCAGCGGACGGTGCCGTAGACCTCCCACCAGTGGAGTTCCTCAGGGGTGGGCGGGGTGCCGCCCGCGTCGGCGTAGCCGGCGAGGAGCTCTTCGCGGGGGCCGAAGCCGCCCACCGGGTGCGGGGAGTTGAAGCGCCAGGCCTTGGTGCAGAGCCAGCCGAGGTCTTCGGCCGGGTCGCCGAGATGGGTCAGCTCCCAGTCGAGGACGCCGCGGACGCCGGTCTCGTCGATCATCAGGTTGCCGTTGCGGAAGTCGCCGTGGACGACCGTGCGGCGGCCCGAGGCGGGCGGGCGGTTGCCGTCCAGCCAGCGGAGCGCCAGCTCGACGGCGGGGCGCGCCTCGAAGTTCGCGTAGTACTCGGTGAGGGCGTCGAGGGGGTCGAGGTCGGGGAGGTCCGGGACCGGGGCCATCGTGTGCAGGCGGGCCAGGATCGCGCCGAGCTCGCGGGCCAGGGCGGGGCGGACGGCGGCGAAGCGGTCGTCGCGGAGGAGGCGGCGGGGGATCGTCTCGCCCGGCAGCCGCTCCATGATCAGGAAGGGGGCGCCGGCCAGGTCGTCGCCGTGGTCGGCGAGGGCGGGGACGGGGACCCCGGCCGCGGCCGCGGAGGCCAGCAGCGCCGCCTCGCGGGCCATCGCGGTCGGGTCGGGCGAGCCCGGCGGGTCGCGGCGCAGGATCAGGGCGCGGCCGCCGGCGTCGAACGCCCAGGTCTCGCGGCTGGCGCCGCCGGAGAGCCGGCGCAGGCCGGTGATCTCCGAGCCCAGGCGGGCCGCGAGCGCGGCCGCCACGGCGGTCATGCGCGGGCCGCGCGCTGGGCGGCGGCGAGGTCGCGGAGCGGGTCGCCGCCCCGGGTGTCGGCGTACTCCTCGATGCGCGCGATCCGCCCGTCCGCGACGGTCGCGAACAGGCACGCGGCCATCTCGACGGGCGTCCCGTCCGGGAGGGTGCCGCGCAGGACGTGCCGCTGGACGTAGCCGTCCGGCAGGGGGTCGCGGCGGATCTCCTCGTAGCGGAAGTCCGCCAGGTTGCGCGACAGCCAGCGCAGCGTGCGGAGGTTGTCGTCGACGCTCTGCTCGGAGCCGCCGCCGGGGCCGGGTCCGTTGTGCCAGATCCGGGCGTCCGGCGCGTAGATCGCGCGGAGGGCGTCGACGTCTCCCGAGGTGATGGCGGTCATGAAGCGGTCGGCGAGTTCCACGGGTCTCCTTCGTCAGGACGGCAGGCCGAGGGCTCGGACGGTGAGAGTGTCCAGGGTGTCCAGGAGCCGCTCGGTGCCCGGGGGGTCGTTGCCCTGGACGAGCGACAGGTACAGCGAGTGGTCCACCATCGCGGCGAGGGCGCGGGCGGCGGTCTCGGGGTCGAGGTCGGCCGGGACGAGCCCCTCGCGCTGCCAGCGCGCGATCGCCCGCGCGGAGCGCTCGGCGGACGCGGCCCGGTGCTTGCGGCGCAGCTCCTGGAACTCGGCGTTGAACGTCGCGACCTGCTCGATGATCGCCATCATCTTCGCGTTGCGCAGGTACGCCTCGTAGTAGGCGCGGTTGGCGCGGCGGATGCGGGCGGCCGGGGACGGGCCGGTCAGCGGGACGAGCGCGTGGTCCGTCATGTCGGCGAACAGCCGGTCGGCGACCTCCAGGAACACCGCCTCCTTCGACGGGAAGTAGGTGTAGAAGGACCCGTAGGCGACCCGGGCGTGCCGGGTGATGTGCGCGACGCGGGTCTCCAGGAAGCCGTGCTCCTCGAACACCTCGCGGGCGGCCGTGAGCAGGCGCTCCCTGGTCCGGGCGCCGCGCTCGGTGAGCGGCTGGCCGCCGGATTCGTCGCCGCTCCGCATGACCGTGGTTCCTTTCTCCGGGGCTTGACAACCCGATGCTCGCAGGAACAGTATCCGAGCATCGAGCAAGTTGATATGACTGTCAAGTCAACTTCTGGGAGGCGCGATGGCGGGCCGGGCATGCTGATCAACGACATCGTCGAGTACGCGGCGCGCAAGCACCCCGAGCGGCCGGCGATCCTGTTCGAGGACGAGGCGGTCACGTACGCCGAACTGCGCGACCGGGTGCGGCGCACCGCGAACGCCCTGCTCACGGTCGCCGAGCCGGGCGACCGGGTGGCCGTGCTCTCGGGGAACCGGCCGGAGTACTTCGACCTCTACTACGGCGTCCCGGGCGCCGGGATGGCGCTGACCTTCCTCAACCACCGGCTGCACCCGTCCGAGATCGCGGGGCTCGTCGACCACGCGCAGGCGTCGGTGCTCCTCGTGAGCAGCGAGTACGTCGAGGAGATGGACCGGCTCCGCGACGCGATGCCGACCGTGAAGACCGTCCTGAACCTCGACGACGACTACCGCGACCTGGTCGCCAAGGCGCCCGCGACCGAGCCGCCGCGCCCCGACGAGGACTCCGTCGCCTGGCTCGTCTACACCAGCGGCACGACCGGCCGGCCCAAGGGCGTCATGCTCAGCCACCGCAACCTGGTCACCGGAGTGATCAGCTCGGTGTCGCACTGGGAGATCCCCGACGCGACGCGGTTCCTGTTCTGCTTCCCGCTCTGCCACGTCGGCGGCTACACCGCCGTCGTCTACCACATGCGCGGCGCGACGGTCGGGATCGTCCGGTCCTACGACAACGAGACGTTCCTGCGGCTGGTCGCCGAATGGCGGATCACCCAGACCGGGCTGGCGCCGACGATGATCGCCTTCCTGCTGTCCCACCCCGGCATCGAGGACCGCGACCTCGGCACGCTGCAGGCCATCGGGTACGGCGCGTCCGCGATCCCTGCCGAGGTGCTGCGCCGCGGGATGGACGTCCTCGGCTGCGACTTCTACCAGGGCATGGGGATGAGCGAGCTCGGCGGCAACATCCTGCACTTCGGGATCGCCGAGCACCGCCGCGCCGCCGCCGGGGAGACCCACCTGCTCGCCGCCGCCGGCCGCGTCATGGACCTCGCCGACGTCCGGATCGTGGACGAGGACTTCCGCGACGTCCCGGACGGCGAGCCCGGCGAGATGGTCGTGCGCTGCGACCAGGTGATGCGCGGCTACTGGCGCGAGCCGGAGCTGACCGCCGAGGCGTTCCGGGACGGCTGGTTCCGCACCGGCGACGTCGTCCGGCGGGACGCCGAGGGCATGGTCTACATCGTCGACCGGATCAAGGACATGATCATCACCGGCGGGGAGAACGTGGCGTCCCGCGAGGTCGAGCAGGTCCTCTACCGGCACCCGGCGATCGCGGACGCGGCCGTGTTCGGCGTCCCCGACCCGCGCTGGGGCGAGTCGGTCTGCGCCGCCGTCGTCGCGCGCGAGGAGATCGGCGCGGACGACGTCATCGCGTTCGCCCGCGAGCACCTCGGCGGCTACAAGGTGCCGCGCCGCGTCGAATTCGTCCGCGAACTGCCCCGCAACGTCGCCGGCAAGGTCCTGAAACGCGAACTGCGCTCCCGATTCAAGGAGGTCACGTGAACACCGAGTTCGAACTCGGCGGCATCAACCACCTGGCGCTGGTGTCGTCCGACATGAAACGCACCATCGACTTCTACTCCGGCGTCCTCGGAATGCCGCTCATCAAGACCCTCGACCTGCCCGCCGGACTGGGCCAGCACTTCTTCTTCGACTGCGGCGGCGGCGACTGCGTGGCGTTCTTCTGGTTCCCGGACGCGCCGGACGCCGTCCCCGGGATCTCCGCGCCCGCCGGCCGCCCCGAGCAGGGCGAACTGCTCAGCGCGGTCGGGTCGATGAACCATGTCGCCTTCCACGTCCCGCCGGAGAGGTTCGAGGAGTACCGCACGCGGCTCAAGGAGAAGGGCGTCACGGTCAGCCCCATCCTGAACCACGACGACAGCCCGATGGGCGTCTCCCGCGACGTCAACGACGGGGTGTTCGTCCGCTCCTTCTACTTCCAGGACCCCGACGGGATCCTCCTCGAATTCGCCTGCTGGACGCGCGAGTTCGACGACTCCGACGTCTCCCACGAGCCCAAGACCGCCGCCGACCGCACCGTCTCGAAGGACAAGCATGCCGCGACTGCGTGAGGTCCCCCGCGCCGAAGTCACCGACGAGCGCATCCTCTTCTTCTACGACCACCTGTTCGCGCCCGACCGCGACCCGGCCGTCGACCACGGCACCGCGACCGGCTCGCCCGGCGACTGGTGGACGGTGTTCGCCCAGTCCCCCGACGTGTTCCGGCACGCCGTCCGGGGCTTCGCGCTGTACCGCAACGCCGACCTCGACCCCGTGCTGCGGGAGCTGGGCCAGTGCCGGGCCGGCTGGGCGCGCGGCAGCCAGTTCGTGTTCTCGCAGCACTGCAAGCAGATGCGGGCGCTCGGCATGGCCGAGGAGAAGATCGAGTCCATCCCGCACTGGCAGACGGCCGACTGCTACTCGCCGCTGGAGCGGGCCGTCCTCGCCTACACCGACTGCCTCGTCCTGGACGGCGGCCGGACGCCCGACGCGGTCTTCGACATCCTCAAGGAGCACCTCTCCGACAAGGAGATCCTCCAGCTCACCTACATCACGTGCATGTACGAGATGCACGCGACGATGTCCCGCGCGCTGCGCCTGGAGTTCGACGACCGCCCCGAGCCGATCGTGGAGGTCGCGGCGCCCGAGGGCTACGGCGACCGCGACATCTCGGCCGACCTGACCGGGGCGGGCTGATGCTGTTCCCCGTACCCGAGCGGGTCCGCGGCGTCCGGGACGCCGTGCACGCCTTCATGACCGAGCGCGTCGAACCGGCCGAACCCGCCCTGAACGGCGGCGACCGCGAGACGCTCCGCGAGCTGCGGGAGGAGGCGAAGGCCGAGGGCCTGTGGGCGCTCGGCCACCCCACCGAACTGGGCGGCGGCGGCCTGCCGTTCCTCGACTACGTCTACGTCAACGAGGTGCAGGGGCGCAGCGAATGGGGGCAGCTCGCCCTCGGCACGTTCACCCTCCAGGACTCGCTGATGCTGCACAAGTACGCGAGCCCCCGCTGGCGCGATCGCTACCTGGCCCCGATGGTCGCGGGCGAGGTCTCGCCGAGCTTCGCGATGACCGAGCCCGACATCGCCAGCTCCGACCCGACGCAGCTCCGGACGAAGGCCGTACTGGACGGCGACCACTGGGTCATCAGCGGCCGCAAGTGGTTCACGACGGGCGCCGCCGACGCCGCCTACACCACGGTCATGTGCCGCACCGAGCCCGAGGGGACGGCCCCGCACCGCTCCTTCAGCATGATCATCGTGCCGACGGACACGCCGGGGTACCGGATCGTCCGGGAGACGCCCGTCCTCGGCATCAACGGCGGCCACTACGAGGTCGCCTACGACGACGTGCGCGTCCCCGCCGACAACCTCCTCGGCCCGCGCGGGCAGGGCTTCGTCATCGCCCAGGACCGCCTCGGCCCCGGCCGCATCTTCCACTGCATGCGCTGGCTCGGCCAGGCCCAGCGCGCGTTCGAGCTGATGTGCGCCCGCCTCGGCGCCCGCGTCGCGTTCGGCGAGCCGCTGTCGGCGAAGCAGCTGATGCAGCAGCACGTCTTCGACTCCTACACCGAAATCCAGGCAGCGCGCCTGCTCACCCTCCAGGCCGCCGAGCAGATCGACGCGGGCAGCCAGGCGCGTATCGAGATCGGCGCGATCAAGGTGGTCGGGGCGCGGATGCTGCACAACGTCATCGACCGCGCCGTCCAGGTGCACGGCGCCGCCGGGCTCACCGACGACACGCCGCTGTCCCGCATGTACCGGCACGCCCGCGAGGCCCGCATCTACGACGGCCCGGACGAGGTCCACGTCCAGAGCACCGCCCGCCGCATCCTGCGGGAGCTCGCATGAGACTCACCCGCAGGTCGCTGCTCGGCGGGTTCGGCATGGCGGCCGTGCTCGGCACGTCCGGCACCGTCCTCGGCACGTCCGGCACCGCGGCCGCCGCCGGCCGGCCGCGTCCGCGAAAGGGAAAGAAATTGAAGATCACCAAGCTGGCCGAGGGGCTCCTGTTCCCCGAGGGCCCGACCGTCCTGCCGAACGGGGACGTGCTCGTCGTCGAGCTGCACCGGGGCACGCTGACCCGCGTGAAGCCGGACGGCACCACGTCCGTCGCGGCGGAGACCGGCGGCGGCCCGAACGGGTCGGCGCTCGGCCCGGACGGGCGGGTCTACATCGCCAACTCCGGCGGCCTCAACCGGTTCGAGGTCGGCGGGTTCGTGTTCGCGGGCGGCATCCCCGCCGACTACGAGGGCGGGAGCATCCAGGCCGTCGACCTGACGGACGGCTCCGTCGAGACCCTCTACAGCGACGGCCTCCGCGGGCCCAACGACCTCGTGGTGGACGCCCACGGCGGCATCTACTTCACCGACTACGGCAAGAGCGACGGAGTCACCGGCGACAAGGGCCGCCTGTTCTACGCCAAGGCGGACGGCTCCTCCATCGAGATGATCGCCGCCGGGATGGAGGGCCCGAACGGCATCGGCCTCTCCCCCGACGGCACGCGCCTGTACGTCAGCGAGACCTACACGGCGCGGGTCTGGTGGTGGGACGTCACCGGCCCCGGCGAGATCAAGGGCGGGAGGTCGCTCGGCGGCTCCGGCGGCGGCAACTTCCTCTACACCGCGCCCGACTACACCAACTTCGACTCGCTCGGCGTGGACGGCCACGGCAACGTCTGCGTCGCGTCGATGGTGCACGCGGGCATCTCGATCATCAGCCCGGAGGGCGACCTGGTCCGCTTCGTCGACATCGACGTGGACGGCGACCCGGGCATCACCAACATCACCTGGGGCGGCGACGACATGCGCACCGCCTATGTGACCGCCTCCAGCACCGGCCGGCTCCTGAAGATCGAGAACTGGCCGTTCCCCGGCCTGGTGCTCAACCACGCCTGACGCGCGGCCGCGCCGCCGACCGCCCCGCCCGCCGGCCGCCCGGCGGGCGGGGATTCGGACGCTCATGGCCGTTTCTTGGAATAGGCGGGCACCGCGTTTTTTCGGTGGGCGGAGTTTCCCGGGGTGACTGCTGGGAAATCTGCCTGCTAGAGGGAACGGAGGCGGTTGGCATGGAGGTCGTTCTCGAAATGACCCTGCCGAGGAACGCCGAGAGCGCTCCGCTGGTGCGGCACACGCTCGACGCTTCCCTTCGCGGGCTCGGAGTGGGTTCCGAGATCCGTGCCGATATCGCGCTGGCCCTCGGAGAGGCGTGCGCGAACGTCATCCAGCATGCCGCCTCCGGAATGGAGTACGAGGTCCGGGCGCGGATGGACGGCGCGCGATGCGTCGTGGAAGTCATCGACGGGGGCACGGACGCGGGGGAAGGCGACGGGAGCGTCATAGAAACGGAATGGGAGCCCGCGGACGCGGCGCCCCTGGCCGAACACGGCCGGGGGCTGCGGCTGATGCGGGCGTTCACGGAGGAGCTTCGCATCGCCGACCGGGTGCACCGCACCGGCGCGATCGTGCATTTCGAGAAGTACGCACCGCCCCCGTCGCTGTTCTGTAGTGCGGAAGAACAAAACCCTGCGGCCACTGCTCACCCGCTTATAACCGGGTGCCTTCGTTCAGGCG
>NZ_JBFARO010000073.1:0-39224 GCF_040677125.1 Actinomadura sp. NPDC049382 | reverse complement strand
AGCGGGTCGAGCGCGACCGGGTCGCGGTCCGCGAGCAGGCCCTCGGCCAGGTGCTGACCGAGCTGCTCCCGGTGCTGGACGACATCGGCATCCGGGTCCTGGACGAACGTCACCGCGCGGATCTCCGAGTCGTCGCGGTCGTGGCCTTGCGCTGGGCGCGGGCGGCGGCGCGGCGCTCCGCCCGTTCGAGGCGGCGCAGCCGGGCGCGCTCGGCGGCGTCGGCGCCGCGCTGCAGCAGCTCCGGCGGGAGGAGGTCGTGCCGTCCCGCGATGAACTCCTGCACCCAGATCTTGCCGCGGATCAGCGGGCGGCGGAACTGCCGCTCCCGCCGGACGGCCCGCTGGTGGCGGCGCGAGTCGGGGGCGTACCGCCAGCGCGCCCACGGCGAGCCGGGCCGCGCCACCCGGATCGCGCCGACGATCAGCAGGGCGGGCATGAACAGGCCGATGAGACCCGTCCAGATCTTCCCCTTGAGCAGGGTGATCACCGCGAACACCAGGTTCACGACCAGGGACGCGACGTAGACGCGGGTGAGGATGCCGGTGCCGGGGTCGGGCGCGATGCCCTCGTAGCCCAGCGGGCGGATGCCGAGCAGCAGCAGGCCCGTCACCGCGATCGCGACGAACACCGCGTCGACGGACGCGCGGCCCTTCTCCGTCCAGTACACGTCGCTGAGGTGCAGGATCAGCGCGAACTCGTCCAGCACGAGGGCGGAGCCCATGCCGAACACGACGGCGGCCGCCACGTTGAGGCCGGTGTAGGCGTCCGGGACGGCGAGGCTCCCCACGCCGCCCGCCAGCATCAGCACCACGCCGAACACGACGTGGTGGATGTGCAGGTCGCCCGCGGTCACGTTGCGGAACCACCAGCGCACGTCAGCGCGGATGAGCCGCACGTTGACCCGCGTCAGCACGAACGTGACGAGGAACGCGACGAAGAAGCCGAACAGCGGCAGCCGCCCGGCCGCCGTGATCCGCTCGTCGAACATCTCGATCATCTGCCCCCCGCTGCCTCCATCATGCACCCGCGACATGCACGGATATCGTGGGACCCGGCCGATCAGCGACGATCGAGGGGAAGGCCGCCGTGAGCCGCACCGTGGACCGCTGCGATCCCGGATACCGGGCGTGGATCGCCGAGGCGATCCGGCTCGTCGACGCCGACGCCAACCGCAGCGCCGACACGCACCTGCACGTGTTCCCGCTGCCGCCGGAGTGGGGCATCGACCTCTACCTGAAGGACGAGTCCGTCCACCCGACCGGTTCGCTGAAACACCGGCTCGCCCGGTCGCTGTTCCTGTACGGGCTCGCCAACGGCTGGATCCGGCAGGACACGACGATCATCGAGGCGTCCAGCGGGTCCACGGCGGTGTCGGAGGCGTACTTCGCGCGGCTGCTCGGCCTGCCGTTCATCGCGGTGATGCCCGCCTCGACCAGCCCGGAGAAGATCCAGCTGATCGAGTTCCAGGGCGGCCGCTGCCATCTGGTGGACGACCCGTCCTCGATCTACGACGAGTCGCGGCGGCTCGCGGCCGAGTGCAACGGCCACTTCATGGACCAGTTCACCTACGCCGAGCGCGCGACGGACTGGCGCGGCAACAACAACATCGCCGAGTCGATCTTCGAGCAGATGCGGCTGGAGCGGTTCCCGGAGCCGTCCTGGGTCGTGGTCGGCGCGGGCACCGGCGGGACGTCCGCGACGATCGGCCGGTACGCCCGGTACCGGATGTTCCAGACGCGGCTCGCGGTCGTCGACCCGGAGGGCTCGGCGTTCTACGGCTCGTACGCCGACGGCGACCCGGTGCGGACGGCGGCGGGCTCGCGGATCGAGGGCATCGGCCGGCCGCGCGTCGAGCCGTCGTTCCTGCCGACCGTCATCGACCGGATGATCCGGGTGCCGGACGCGGCGTCCGTCGCGGCGATGCGCTGGACGGCCGAGGTCAGCGGCCGCAGCGTCGGCGGCTCGACCGGCACGAACATGTGGGGCGCGGCCGAGCTGATCGCGCAGATGCGGGCGCGCGGCGAGCGCGGCAGCGTCGTCACGCTGATCTGCGACGGCGGCGAGCGCTACGCCGGCACCTACGGGTCGGACGCGTGGCTCGCCGCACAGGGCCTCGACATAGCGCCCTACCTGGCCGCGCTGGACGCGTTCCTGAAGACCGGCGAGCTGCCCGCTATCCCGTGACGGTGACGGGGTTCACCAGGTCGGCGTAGATCAGCAGGCCGCCCATGACGATCAGCACGACGGCCATCACGTACGTCACCGGCAGCGCCTTGGCGACGTCCACGTAGCCGGGGTCGGGGCGGCGGAAGACCTTCGCGAACGCCTTCTTCACCGCCTCCAGCAGTGCGCCGGCGATGTGGCCGCCGTCCAGCGGCAGCAGCGGGACGAGGTTGAACAGCCCGACCGCGAGGTTCAGCGAGCCGAGCAGCATCACGAAGAAGGACACCTTCTCCGCGTTGGTGTAGTCGCTGGAGGCGGCGACCTCGCCGCCGATCCGGCTGACGCCGACGACGCCGACCGGGCCGTTCGGGTCGCGCTTCTCGTCGCCGAAGGCGGCGTTCCAGACGCCGACCATCTTCTGCGGCATCCGCACCAGGGCGCCGGTGGTGCGGCTGGTCAGGTCGACCATCGTGCTCGCGACCGCGCCGGGGCCCTGCCGCTCGATCGCGCTGGTCGGGGTGATGCCGAGGAACCCGACGTTGACGATCTTGTCCTGGTCCTCGAGGTCGTACATCTGGTTGCGGGTGACCGGCACGCTCAACTGGACGTCCCGCCCGTCCCGCTCGACGGTCATCGGGACGGTCCTGCCGCCGTTGTCGCGGATCAGCACCCGCAGCTTCTCGTAGTCGTCGATCTTCTTGCCGCCGAACGCGACGATCTTGTCACCGGGCTTGAGCCCCGCCTGCGCGGCGGGGGTCGGGGCGGCGTTCTTCGGGCACTCCGTCGTCTGCGACTGGCTCGCGGGCACCATGCATTCGAGGACCTCGCCGATCACCGGCTGCGCCCGCATGGTGCCGATGCCCATCAGCAGGATCGCGAAGAACATCACCGACAGCAGCAGGTTCATCGCGGGCCCGCCGAACATGATGAGCAGCTTCTGCCACCACTTCTTGGCGTAGAACACGCGGTCCTCGTCGCCGGGGCGGATCTCCTCCAGCGCGGCGCCGCGCGCCGACTCGATGAGCCCCTGCCACGGCCCGGTGCTGACCTGCCGCACCTGCCCGGGGGCGTCGCCCTTGCGCGGCGGCAGCATCCCGATCATGCGGATGTAGCCGCCGAGCGGGATCCACTTCACCCCGTACTCGGTCTCGCCCTTGCGCTTGGACCACATCGTCGGGCCGAAACCGACCATGAACTGGGTGGTCCGCACCTTGAACAGCTTGGCGAACGAGAAGTGCCCGAGTTCGTGCAGCGCGATGGACACGAGCAGGCCGAAGAACAGGATCAGCATCCCCGCCAGGTAGACCATCCGGCATGCCCCTCAGCTCGTCCCCCCGCGCCCACCGCGGGTGATCTCCAACGACCAACTCAGAGTACGCGACCCGTCCTGTCCCGGTTTAAGTCAATCAAGGAACCGGTGCCGCGAGAGGAGCGCTCGGGCCGGGCGGATTTGAGGAGAGGTGCTAAGTCGCGGCGGCGGCATTGGCATGCGCCGTGATAGCGGCGGGGCGGCGAACGCGCGCATTATGAGCGGTCTCACCCCGGTCCATGGAGGTTGTCACCTTGAAGCGCGGTCTTGTAGCGGTGCTGGCGCTGGGTCTGGCGCTCAGCGGGTGCGGGGGCTCCGACGACGGCGGCGGGGACGCGGGGGCGTCGGCGCCGCCCACCCCGGCGGCCTCGGCACCGGCCTCCGCGCCGTCCGGGACGGCGACCGGCAAGCCCGGCACGACGGCCGCGCCCGTCCCGCCGGGGGTGTCGCAGGCGACCCAGGCGTTCAACGACTGCATGCACGAGCAGGGGGTCGAACTGCCGTCGCCGAACCCGACGTCCACCCCCGCGAAGAAGGACCTGGAGAAGATCAAGGCGGCGCTGCGGACCTGCGTGAAGTCGATGTCGGCGTCCCCGCCGCCCACCGGCTGAGGGCGGGCGGCCGGCGGGTGGTCGCCGGGCGGGGCCGCTGCTAGATTTGGCGGAAAGCCGTTGACCCCGTGCGGGAGAGTCCCACGCAGCCGGTGTGGGACGCCGAAGGAGCAAATCCTCCCCGGAACCTCTCAGGCCCACGGACCGCACGGGCAAGGCGACCTCTGGAAAGCGGGGACCCGGTCCCCCGCCGAAGGTGAAAACCCGCCGCCCGCCGGCGGGTGAAGCTCTCAGGCGCCGATGACAGAGGGGGAGGCACCGAAACGCCCGGTGCGCGAGTGGGACGATGGACCACGCGCGCCCGTGACGAAGGAGCCGAACCCATGTCCGCCGATCCGAAGACCACTCCGCTGCACGACGTCCACCGCGACCTCGGCGCGAACCTCGTCGACTTCGCCGGCTACCTGATGCCGCTGCGCTACAAGAGCGAGACCGCCGAGCACCAGGCCGTCCGCACCGGGGCCGGCCTGTTCGACCTGTCGCACATGGGGGAGATCTTCCTCTCCGGGCCGGACGCGGGCGCCGCGCTCGACTACGCGCTGGTCGGGAACCTGTCGACGATGCCGGTCGGCAAGGCCCGCTACACGATGATCTGCGCGCCGGACGGCGGCGTCCTCGACGACCTGATCGTCTACCGGCTCGCGGACGAGACGTGGATGGTCGTGGCGAACGCGGCCAATTCCGACGTCGTGCGGGACGCGCTGGCCGAGCGCGCCACCGGCTTCGAAGCGGCCGTCGACGACCGCTCCGCCGCGTACGCGCTGGTCGCCCTGCAGGGCCCGCGCTCACAGGGAATTCTCGAAGAGTTCACCGACGCGCCCGTGGGCGACCTCAAGTACTACGCGATCCTCGCCGGACGCGTCGCGGGCGTGGACGCGCTGATCGCCCGCACCGGCTACACCGGCGAGGACGGCTTCGAGCTGTTCGTGGACGCCGCCGACGCCGTCGCGCTGTGGCGGGCGCTCGCCGCGGTCGACGGGGTCGTCCCGGCGGGCCTCGCCGCGCGCGACTCGCTTCGCCTCGAAGCGGGCATGCCGCTGTACGGCAACGAGCTGACCGCCGAGACGACGCCGTTCGAGGCGGGCCTCGGCCGGGTCGTGAAGCTGGACAAGACCGTCGATTTCGTGGGCAAGACCACCCTGGCGGCGCAGGCCGCGACGCCGCCGGGCCGTAGGCTCGTGGGACTGGTCGCGCGCGGGCGTCGCGCGCCACGGAAGGGGTACCAGGTCGTCACGTCCGGCGGCACGCCGTGCGGCGTCGTGACGAGCGGGGCCCCTTCCCCCACACTGGGCAAGCCGATCGCCCTGGCCTACCTCGACAGCGGCGTCGAGGAGACGGAACTGGCCGTGGACGTCCGCGGCCGGCCCGAGCCGGTGGACGTGGTGGCCCTGCCCTTCTACAAGCGTTCCTGAGAGAGAAGAGAGATCGTGAGCGTTCCGGAGCAGCTCCGCTACAGCGAAGAGCACGAGTGGGTGTCCGGCCTCGGCGGTGAGGACGGGATCGTCACCGTCGGCATCACCGCGCACGCCGCCGACGCCCTCGGGGAGATCGTCTACCTCGAGCTGCAGCCCTCCGAGGGCGACACCGTCGAGGCGGGCGAGCCGTGCGGCGAGGTCGAGTCCACCAAGTCGGTCAGCGACCTCTACTCTCCGGTCAGCGGCGAGATCACCGCGATCAACTCCGCCGTGGTGGACGAGCCGAAGGTCATCAACGACGACCCGTACGGCGAGGGCTGGATCTTCAAGGTCCGGATCAGCGACGAGCCCGGCGACCTGCTCGACTCCGCCTCCTACGAGAAGCTGATCGAGGAGTCATGAGCCTCTACGATTCGCTGGCCGCCGCCGACCCCGAGGTCGCCGAGGCCGTCGGCGCCGAGCTGCGGCGCCAGCAGTCCACGCTGGAGATGATCGCGTCGGAGAACTTCGCGCCGGTCTCGGTGCTGGAGGCGCAGGGCTCCGTCCTGACCAACAAGTACGCCGAGGGCTACCCCGGCCGCCGCTACTACGGCGGCTGCGAGTTCGTCGACGTCACCGAGCAGCTCGCGATCGACCGCGCCAAGGCCCTGTTCGGCGCCGAGCACGCGAACGTCCAGCCGCACAGCGGGGCGCAGGCCAACACGGCCGTGTACTTCGCGCTGCTCCAGCACGGCGACACCATCCTCGGGCTGGACCTCGCGCACGGCGGCCACCTCACGCACGGGATGCGGCTGAACTACTCCGGCAAGACGCTGAACGTCGTGCCGTACCACGTCCGCGCCGAGGACGGCCTCGTCGACATGGACGAGGTCGCCGCCCTCGCCGCCGAGCACCGGCCCAAGATGATCGTCGCGGGCTGGTCGGCGTACCCGCGGCAGCTCGACTTCCCCGAGTTCCGCAAGATCGCCGACTCGGTCGGCGCGCTGCTCATGGTCGACATGGCGCACTTCGCGGGGCTCGTCGCGGCGGGGCTGCACCCCTCGCCCGTCCCGCACGCCGACATCGTCACCACGACGACGCACAAGACGCTCGGCGGCCCGCGCGGCGGGCTGATCCTCGCCCGCGAGGAGTACGGCAAGAAGATCAACTCGGCGGTGTTCCCGGGCATGCAGGGCGGCCCGCTGGAGCACGTGATCGCCGCCAAGGCCGTCGCGCTGAAGATCGCCGCGTCGGAGGAGTTCAAGGCCCGGCAGGCGGCCACCGTCGAGGGCGCGAAGCTGCTCGCCGACCGCCTCCTCGCCGAGGACTCCGCCAAGGCCGGCGTGAAGGTGCTGACCGGCGGCACGGACGTCCACCTCGTCCTGGTCGACCTGGTCGACTCCGAGCTCACCGGCCGCGACGCCGAGGACCGGCTGCACGAGATCGGCATCACGGTGAACCGGAACGCGGTGCCGAACGACCCGCGCCCGCCGATGGTCACCTCCGGGCTGCGCATCGGCACCCCGGCCCTCGCCACCCGCGGCTTCACCGCCGCGGACTTCGCCGAGGTCGCCGACGTCATCGCGCTGGCCCTGCAGCCGTCCTTCGACAAGGACGCCCTCGCGGCCCGCGTGAAGGCCCTCGCCGAGAAGCACCCCCTGTATCCGAACCTGTGACGTCCCCGCGCCCCCTCCCCCGGGAGGGGGCGCAGCTACAACGAGGTAGCAATGGCCATCAGCGTGTTCGACCTGTTCAAGATCGGTATCGGCCCGTCCTCGTCCCACACCGGCGGCCCCATGGCCGCCGCGCACCGCTTCGCCCGCGGCCTGGAACGCGACGGACTCCTGGAGAAGACGGCGTCCGTCCAGGTCGTCCTGTACGGCTCGCTCGGTCTCACCGGCAAGGGCCACGGCAGCGACAAGGCCGTCATCCTCGGCCTGGAGGGCGACAAGCCCGAACTGGTCGACGTCGACACCGTGGACGAGCGCCTGGCGTCCATCCGCGAACGCGGCGCCCTCCGCCTCTTCGGCGACCACGACATCCCGTTCGTCGTCAACGAGCACCTCCACTTCGAGCGCAAGAAGTCGCTCCCCGGCCACCCGAACGGCATGCGCTTCACGGCCCTCGGCGAGACCGGCGCCGAACTGCGCACGAAGGTCTACTACTCCGTCGGCGGCGGCTTCATCCTGGACGAGAACGCCACCGGCGCCGACCGCATCAAACCGGACGACACCGTCCTCCCCCACCCGTTCGACACGGCCGCCGAACTCCTCGACCGCTGCCGCGAGACGGGCCTGTCGATCTCCGCGCTCATGCTGGAGAACGAGACGGCGTTCGGCCGCACCCCCGCCGAGATCCGCGCGGACCTCCTCGACCTGTGGCAGGTCATGCGGGACTGCGTCACCCGCGGCTGCACCCGCGAGGGCCTGCTCCCCGGCGGCCTGAAGGTCCGCCGCCGCGCGCCCCAGCTGCACCGCCAGCTCTCCACCGAGAAGCCCGCCGACCCCCTCCACGCGATGGACTGGGTCACCCTGTTCGCCCTCGCCGTCAACGAGGAGAACGCCGCCGGCGGCCGCATCGTCACCGCCCCGACCAACGGCGCCGCCGGCATCATCCCGGCCGTCCTGCACTACTGCGACCGCTTCCTCCCGAGCGACGACGAGGGCGTCGTCCGCTTCCTGCTGACCGCCGGCGCGATCGGCGTCCTGTTCAAGCAGAACGCGTCCATCTCCGGCGCCGAGGTCGGCTGCCAGGGCGAGGTCGGCTCCGCCTGCTCCATGGCCGCCGCCGGCCTCACCGAGGTCCTCGGCGGCACCCCCGAGCAGGTCGAGAACGCCGCCGAGATCGGCATCGAGCACAACCTCGGCCTCACCTGCGACCCGGTCGGCGGCCTCGTCCAGGTCCCCTGCATCGAACGCAACGCGGTCGGCGCCATCAAGGCCATCAGCGCCGCCCGCATCTCCCTCCGCGGCGACGGCCGCCACTTCGTCACCCTCGACAAGGCCATCAAAACAATGCGCGACACCGGCCGCGACATGCTCGACAAATACAAGGAGACCTCACGCGGCGGCCTAGCCGTAAACGTCATCGAATGCTGACCCCCTGAAAACACGTCGAGCCGAGCGCGGCGCCTCCGTAGCATTCGCCGCATGAACCTGAACCTGTCCCCTGCGCTGACGGCCGCGCTTGCGGACGCCGCCGACGCGGAGGGCATCCCCGTGGACGAGGCCGCCGCCCGCGCGGTGACCGAATGGCTCCAGCGCCGCGAGGCGCACCGCGCCCGCGTCGCGGAGCTGATCCAGGAGGTCATGGCCGAGGACGCCCGGCTGCTCGCCCGCCTGGGGGACGCGTGATCACCCCGTCCGACCTCATCGCCATCAACGCGGCCCTGCACGGCGGCGAGGCGCAGGTGCGGGACGCCGGGCTCGTCGCGGCCGCCGCCGCCCGCCCGTCGACCGTCACGTTCGGCGTCGAGGCGTTCCCGACCAGCGCGGAGAAGGCGGCGGCGCTGCTGCACGCGGTGCTCGGCAACCATCCGTTCGTGGACGGGAACAAGCGCGTCGGCTGGACGGCCGCACGGGTGCTGCTGGCCCTCAACGACGAGCGCCCGGGCCTGTCCGAGGACGAGGCGTTCGACCTCGTCGTCCGCGTGGCCGCCTCCGGCGCGGACACGACCATCACAGACCTGGCGAGGGCCCTGAACGTCATCCCCCGCTGACCCGGCTTGACCTTGACGTTGGGGGCAGGGTTCGACGGTTGGGCGCATGGAGATGCGTTCACGGGAAAGAGTCGCCGTCGTCACTGGGGCCGGGACGGGGATCGGGCGTGCCACGGCGCGCATGTTCGCGGCCGAGGGGACGCGGGTGGTGGCCGTCGGGAGGCGTGCCGAGCCGCTCGCGGAGACCGCGGAGGGGCACGACCTCATTCATCCGCTGGCCGCCGACATCACCGGGGAAGGCGCCGCCGAGGAGATCGTGCGGCAGGTCATGGACGTCCACGGGCGGCTGGACGTCCTGGTCAACAACGCGGCGATCGTGCGGAGCGGCGCGCTGGACGCGACGGCGCCCGAGGCGATGGACGCGCAGCTCGCGACGAACCTCGTCGCGCCCGTCCTGCTGGCTCGGGCGGCGCTGCCCGTGCTAGGCGACGGCGGGGTGATCGTCAACGTCAGCACGTCCGTCGGGCAGCGGGCGTGGCCGGGGAACGCGTTCTACGCGGCGACGAAGGCGGCGCTGGAGGTGCTCACCCGGAGCTGGGCGGTGGAGCTCGCGCCGCGCGGCGTCCGCGTCGTGGCGGTGGCGCCCGGCGCGATCGGCACCCCGATCGGGAGGCACCAGGGGCTGTCGGACGAGCAGCTCGCCGCCGTCCGGACGTGGCAGATCGAGCACACGCCGCTCGGGCGGATCGGGCGTCCCGAGGAGGTGGCGTGGGCGGTCACGCGGCTGGCCGCGCCGGAGGCGTCGTTCGTGACGGGGGTCGTGTTCCCGGTGGACGGCGGGGCCGTCGTGGGGTGAGCGGCGTGTGATGATCGTGGGCATGCGCATCGGTGAGCTGGCCCGGGTCGCGGGGACGACGCCGCGCGCCCTGCGGCACTACGAGGAGGCGGGGCTGATCTCGTCGCGGCGGGCGTCCAACGGCTACCGGATCTACGAAGAGCGCGCGGTCGTGCGCGTGCGCAACATCCGGCACCTGCTGGGCGCGGGGCTCACGCTCGACGACGTCCGGGCCTTCTCCGCGTGCCTGGACGGCGATGTGGCCGCCGCGCCCCCGGCGGAGAAGAACCTGCGGATCGCGTTCGACCGGCTCGCGGTGCTGGACGCGCGCATCGCCGCCCAGATCGAGGCCCGCGACCGCCTCGCCGCCGTGTTGCGGGAGGCGACCGGGTGTCGTGTTTGAGCGTTACCGGAGTGGGATGTCCCGGCCGTGTTCGGCGGTGGGGCGGGGGCCGTGGATGCGGCGGTCGGCCTCGGTGATCGGGACGTCGTTGATGCTGGCCTCGCGGCGGCGCATCAGGCCGCGGTCGTCGAACTCCCACAGCTCGTTGCCGTAGCTGCGCCACCACTGCCCGGCGGCGTCGTGCCATTCGTACTGGAAGCGGACGGCGATGCGGTTGCCGCGGAAGCCCCACAGGCTCTTGCGGAGCGCGTAGTCCTGCTCGCGCTCCCACTTCTCGGTGAGGAAGGCGACGATCTCGTCCCGGCCGGTGACGAACCGGTCACGGTTCCGCCAGACCGAGTCGGGCGTGTAGGCGGCGGCGACGCGGTGGGGGTCGCGGGTGTTCCAGGCGTCCTCGGCGGCCTGGACCTTCTGCAGCGCGGTCTCCTCGGTGAACGGCGGGTAGGGTGGGCGGTCGTCGGCCATCGGATCCTCCTCATGTTGAGAACGCACGTTCTCTATCGGCGTCCACTAACCTAGGGAACGACCGTTCTCAACGTCAAGCCAGGAGCGTCGATGCCGGCCGCGATCACCGAGGAGCAGCAGGAGTCCGACCGCCGCCGGCTGCTGGACGTCGCCGAGGACCTCTTCTACCGGCGGGGCGTCCAAGCGGTCGGCATGGACGAGCTGCGCGCCGCTTCAGCGCTGCCCCTCAAGCGCATGTACCGGCTGTTCCCCACCAAGGAGGCCCTAGTCGTCGCGATGCTGGAGCGTCGCGACCGGCGCTGGCGCGGGAGTCTCGCCGAGTACGTGGGCGGGGTGGCCGATCCGCGTGAGCGCGTGCTCGCGCTGTTCGACTGGCTCGGTGCTTGGTTCGCCGAGCCGGGGTTTCGCGGGTGCGCGTGGGTGAACGCTCATGGGGAGCTTGGGCCGTCCGCGCCGGCGATCACAGCCGTGGCGCGCGCGCACAAGCGCGCCTTCCATGACCAGGTGGTCGAGCTCGTCTCCGGCGTCGATGCGTCCATTGCAGAGGCGGTCTATCTGCTCGCTGAAGGGGCCATCGTGGTGGCGGGCGTGCAGGGCGACCCGTCGGCCGCCCAGCGGGCCCGGGCCGGCGCCCAAGCCCTGCTAGGAGGTCAGGGCGCCGCGGCCGGTCGGTGAGTGCGCGCCGGCACGGGCCTCGTTGCCGCAGTGCCGGCACACGACCACCGGGCTGACCGTCTCGCCGCACGAGTGCCGCCACTGGACGGGCGGGTCGTCCGGGTGCAGGTGCCGGTCGCCCCACGCCATCAGCATCAGCAGGACGTCGCACAACTCCAGGCCCGACGGCGTCAGGTGGTACTCGAAGCGGGCCGGACGGTCGCTGTAGCGCTCGCGCCGGACGATGCCGTTCGCCTCCAGCTTGCGGAGCCGCGACGTCAGGATGTCGCGGGGCGCGCCCGTGTTGCGGACGATCTGGTCGAAGCGCCGCACCCCGTAGGACAGCTCCCTGATCACGAGCAGGCTCCAGCGCTCGCCGACGAGGTCCAGCGTGTCGGCGACCGAGCACTCGCGGGGGGCGGCGTCCTTCGGCATACGACGCAGCCTATGTCAGAGCCGCTCGACGATGGTGGCGTTGGCCTGCCCGCCGCCCTCGCACATGGTCTGCAGGCCGAACCGCCCGCCGCGGTCCTCCAAGGCGTGCAGCAGCGTGGTCATGATCCGCGCACCGCTGGCCCCCAGCGGGTGCCCGATGGCGATCGCGCCCCCGCGCACGTTGACCTTCGCCAGGTCGGCGCCCGTCTCCCGCTGCCACGCGAGGACGACCGGCGCGAACGCCTCGTTCACCTCGAACAGGTCGATGTCGTCCAGCCGCAGCCCGGCCCGCTTGAGCACCTTCTCCGTCGCCGGGATGATCGCGGTGAGCATCAGCAGCGGGTCGTCGCCGGTCACGGTGAGCGCGTGGAACCGCGCCCGGGGGCGCAGCCCGAGCCGCTCGGCGACGTCCGCCCCCATGACCAGGACGGCCGCGGCGCCGTCGTTGACCGGTGACGCGTTGCCCGCGGTGACCTTCCACCCGATCTGCGGGAACCGCTCGGCCATCCGCTCGTCGTAGTAGGCCGGCTTGAGCCCGGCGAGGATCTCCGGGGACGTCCCGGGACGGACGGTCTCGTCCCACTGCCCCGTCCAGACGACCTCCCGGTCGAACTCGCCGTTCTTCCACGCCTCGGCGGCGCGGCGGTGCGACTCGCAGGCGTAGGCGTCGAGTTCCTCCCGCGCCAGGTCCCACCGGTCGGCGATCAGCTCGGCGCTGATGCCCTGGCCGACGAGCCCGTCCGGGTACCGCTCGCGCAGGCCCGCCCCGAACGGGTCGCTGCCGGGCAGCACGTTCGACCCCATCGGCACCCGCGACATCGACTCGACGCCGCACGCGATCGCGATGTCGTAGGCGCCGCTCTGCACGCCCTGCGCCGCCAGGTGCAGCGCCTGCTGGGACGACCCGCACTGCCGGTCCACGGTCATCGCCGGGACGCTCTCGGGGAACCCGGCGGCGAGCACGGCCGTCCGGGTGAGGTTGAGCGCCTGGTCGCCGACCTGCGTGACGACGCCGCCGATGACGTCGTCCACCTCTCCGGGCTCGATCCCGGCCCGCTCGACGAGGGCCTTGAGCGTCCGCGCCAGCAGGTCGGCCGGGTGGTCGCCGTGCAGCGCCCCGTTCGCCTTCCCCTTGCCGACCGGGGTCCGCACCGCCTCCACGATCACCGCGTCCCGCACGGCCACCACCTCCGTTGTGTTTTCCAACTCACCCGCAGTATCCCCACCCCGAGTTGGAAAACACAACCCACCCCGCCCTGTGCCCCGCCTCACACTCGGGGGCGAGGGTCAGAGCTTGCCCTCCAGGTGGACCGGCGGGTGGCCCAAGCGGGCTGCCAGGGCGGCGATGAAGTCAGGACGGAGCGGCGGCCAGTTCCAGAAGGTGAAGCCCAGGTGGCCCAGGGCGAAGTAGTCATCGGCCCACTGCCATGCCTGCGGGTCGACGGGCCGCTCGCAGGTCGGGCAGGGCTTGACCACCTTGTCACCCTCCTCCCAGCCGTGCACTACATCGCGGAACGGTTCCCAGGCTTCGAGGACGAGTTCGAAGGTCTCGCTGACCAAGGTGTACTCGGTGGCGCAGTGAGGGCAGGTGACCGCCCAGGGCTCCCCTTGGCCGGCGTCGAACACGGTCTGGCCGGTCTTGATGTCCAGGCCGTTGCTCCACAGGTCGCGCCAGGAGTCGTCCGTGCCGTCCACCACGTCGTTGACGCGGGGGCCCGGCGGGTGGCCCGTGGGGGCGCCCAGGACGCAGTCGGTGCGGTCCGGGGAGATGACGCCGGACGCGATCAGCCAGTCCCGGATGTCGGCGGCCAGGCGGTCGGCGTCCTCAAGGGCCGCGTGGATGTCGGCAAGTGTCTGGAAGTAGTCGCCCATGCCGTCGCACCGTAGCGGTGCGGGCCGACAGGCGGGCGCGCAGCCGGCAGGCGGGCATGAACGGGCCCGGGGGCCGCGATCGCGGTCCCCGGGCCGTCGGGCCGCTCAGCGGGAGGGGCCCATGCCGTGGTACGTCCGTTCCCTCCATGCGTCGAAGGGCCCCGTGGTGGAGCCGCCCGAAACATTACGGTCGGACAAGCATTCCTCCTTCATCCCCTCGACGTTCCGTTCACTTACGGACATTAGCCCCATAGGAGGGTTTTTCCTCTCAATGGGGCTCAAAGGTGTCGTCAAAGCTAGCCGCCCTTGAACATGGCGCGCATCTTGCGGGCCGCGTCGCCCGGTTTCTTCTTCTGGGGCGCGGCCTTCGCCTCCTCCGCGCGCGGGCGCTCCTTCTCGCGCTCGCGCTCGTTCTCCGTGCCCTTGGGCTTGCCAGGCTTGTCCGTCACGACAACTCCCCCGATGTCGCTTCACTGTCCACCCATAGGTACCCCGTCTAGCCCGGGTAGAAGCGCACCTCGGGGCGGCCTACCTGGCCGTAGTGGGGTTTGCGGTGCGCCAGACCGTTCTTCGCCAGGTACTCCAAGTACCGGCGCGCCGTGACGCGGGACACGCCGGTGAGGTCGGCCGCGGCGGCGGCGGAGAGGCCGTCGGACGCCCGGGACAGCACCTCCGTCACGGCCTGCAGCGTCTCGCCGCTCATGCCCTTCGGCAGCGCGCGGTGGTCGGGCGTGCGGAGCGTGGCGAGCATGCCGTCCACGTCGGCCTGCCCGCTGACCTCGCCGGTCCCGACGGTCTGCGCGCGGAAGCGGGCGTAGCGGTCGAGCTTGTCGCGCAGGGACGCGAACGTGAACGGCTTCAGCAGGTACTGGACGACCCCGACCGACACCGCCGAGCGGATCACCGCCAGGTCCCGTGCGGAGGTGACGGCGATGACGTCGATGTCGTGACCCCCGGCGCGCAGCGCCCGGCAGACGGTGAGGCCGTGCGTGTCGGGCAGGTAGAAGTCGAGGAGGACGACGTCCACGGACGTGCGCTCGCAGAAGCGCAGGGCCTCCGCCCCCGAGTGGACGACCCCGGCGACGGTGAACCCGGCGACGCGCTCGACATAGGTGCGGTGCGCCTCGGCGGCGACCGGGTCGTCCTCGACGATGAGCACCTCGATCATCGCCGCTCCAGGGGCAGCCGGACGGTGAACACGGCGCCCGCGTCCCGCCCCACCCGGACGTCGCCGCCGTGCCGCCGGACGGCCTGGCCGACCAGCGCGAGGCCGAGCCCGTGCCCGACCGGCCCGCCGGACGACTTGGTCGTCCAGCCGCGCCGGAACATCTCGGGCACCGCCGCCGGGTCGACGCCCGGCCCGCTGTCGGACACCTCCAGCAGGAGGGTGCCGGCGTCCTCGCGGGCGCTGACGGTGACGCGCGGCGGCCGGACGGACGCGTTCTCGATCGCCGCGTCCACCGCGTTGTCGATCAGGTTGCCCAGGATCGTGACGAGGTCGCGGGCCTCCACCGTGCCCTCGATCGCGGTGTCCTCGCTGATGACGAGCTCGACGCCGCGCTCGGCGGCCTCGGTCGACTTGCCCAGCAGCAGGGCCGCCAGCACGGGTTCGGTGACCGACCCCACGACCCGGTCGGTGAGGCGCTGCGCGGTCGCCAGCTCGGCGGTCGCGAACGCCACGGCCTGGTCGGGACGGCCCAGCTCGACCAGCGACACCACCGTGTGCAGGCGGTTCGCGGCCTCGTGGGCCTGCGAGCGCAGCGACTCGGCGAAGCCGCGGACGGTGTCCAGCTCGCCGGTCAGGCTCTGCAGCTCGGTGTGGTCGCGGAACGTGACGACATTGCCCATCGCCTTGTCGCGGGACCGGACGGGCGAGGTGTTCACGACGAGGACGCGGGTGTCGCCGACGTGGATCTCGTCCGAGCGCGGCCTCGGAGACTCCAGCGTGGCGACCAGCTCGTCCGGCAGGCCGAGGTCGGCGACCGGGCGGCCGCGCGGATGCTCGCGCAGGTCCAGCAGTTCGCGCGCCGCGTCGTTGCACAGCACGACCCGGCCCGACCGGTCGAGGATCAGCAGCCCCTCGCGGACGGCGTGCAGGATCGCCTCGTAGTACTCGAACATCTCCCGCAGCTCGCCGGGCGCGGTCCCGCGGGTCTGGCGGCGCAGCCGGGCGGAGACGAGGTAGCTGCCCGCCATCCCGGCGGCGAGCACCACGCCCGCGACGGCGCCGAGGGCCAGCAGCCGCTGCCGCAGCTCCGCGCTGATCACCCGGACCGTGATGCCGACCGCGACCAGCGCCACCACCCGGTGCCGGTCGTCGAAGACGGGCGCGACGCTTCGCACGGACGGGCCGAGCGTGCCGGTGTAGGTCTCGGTGAACGTGCGGCCCGCGACGGCGGGCGCGGTGTTGCCGACGAAGTGCCCGCCGATCCGGGACGGGTTCGGGTGCGTGTAGCGGATCCCGTCCGGCGTCATGATCGTGACGAAGTCCACGCCGGTGTCGCGGCGGACGCGCTCAGCGTACGGCTGCAGCAGCGCGCTCGGGTCGCGGGCGGCGAGCGCCTCCCGGACGTTGCGCGCGTCGGCGATGCTCGCCGCGACGGCCGTGACGGTCTGCTCGGCGGCGTCGTCGGCGGCGCGCCCGGCGTCCCAGTAGGCGAGCACGGCCCCGGCCGCGACGAGCAGCCCGACGATCGCGGCCTGCAGCACCAGCAGCTGGCGGGCCACGCTCCAGTCGCCGGGAGCCGCCCAGCGGGGACGCCGCATCGGACGATCGCACCTCCCTCACGGAACACGCCGTGAACGAAATGTACACAAGCGTGACCGTTACCACGGGACCGCGCATAGTGACGGATGCGGCGGCCGCAGCCCCCGCCGACCTTGCTTCCGTGCGGCCTCCCCCACCGCGGTGCGCCCCCCGTGTGCATGCGCCGACCGTCCAGGCGCATGGGCGCCCCGCCGGGTAGCGGGCGCCCGTCCCGATTCGACCGGGACGGGCGCCGCTCCTCCCGGGCCGCGGACCGGGGTGCGTCAGGCGGTCTCGGGCTGCGCGCGGCGGCGCCGGGGACGGGCCGACAGCGGGCGGAAGCGGATCACCACCGGCAGGTCGGGCATCCCGAGGGCGCGGCGGTACCGCTCGACCGGGCCCGCGCCCAGCTCCCCGTACACCTCGCCGACCAGCGTGTCGCCCGCGCAGGAGACGTTCAGCAGCAGGCGCGGCCGGTCGGCCGTGCCGGTGAGGCGGACCCGGGCGTCCTCGACGCCGGGCAGCCCGCGCACGTCCCGCCGGAGCTCGCCGGCGGCGGCCCGCGCCCGGGCCCGGGTCTCGGCGTCGAGGTCCGGCCACCACTGGTGGACGAGGGTCCGCAGCTGCAGGACGAGCCACAGCTGCCCCGCGAGGGCCAGCAGTTCGGCGACGGCCGCGGCGGACGGCAGGAACCAGTCGGTGCCGCCGGCGAAGCGCGTCACCTCCGGGGCGAGCAGCGGCCCCGCCGACAGCGGGCCGAACGCGTCGAGCGCGCCCAGCCCGAGCGCGGCGGCGGACGCGCCGGCCAGCAGCAGCACCGCCCCGGTCATCGCGATCGCGATCCGCATCTCAGTCCCTCCGCCGCATCGTCAGTCCTCCCGCCGCATGCTCAGCGCTCCCGCCGCATCGTCAGCTCACACCGCATGGTCAGCTCCCGCCGCATGGTCAGTCCTTCCGCCAGCCGAGCCGGACGTCGACCGGCGGCCGGTGCATCGGCTCGATCCGGTCCAGCCGCTCCTCGGCGGCGGCGCGCACCAGCTCCGGCAGGTTCGCCGGGTTCCGGTAGTGGGTGCCGGCCCGGACGACCAGCCCGCGCCGGACGATCCCGAGCCCGCGCACGCGGACCCGCTCGATGCCGGGGACGTCCAGCACCGCCTCGGCGACCGTGCGGCGCAGCGCGGCCCGTCCGATGAGGCCGGCCTGGCGGGGGTCGGTGCCGTCCAGCGGGACGCCGCGCAGCCGGCCGGGCAGCGCGGCGGCGAGGAACGCGGCGCCGAGGACGGCGACGCCCGCCGCCGCCGCGATGACGGCCGGGTCGTCCCAGGTGCGCACGCGCAGGACGTCCGCCAGCGCGGCGACGCCCGGCACGGGGTGGACGGCGGAGCCGAGCGCGGCGGCCAGCAGCTCGATCGCGGCGACCCCGCCGGTCACCGTCAGCAGCAGCGCGGCGGCGACCCCGGCGAACGCGCGGCGCGGCCGGAACGCGCGGACGGCGAGCCGGCGCGCGCCGCGCCGGTCGCGCGACTCGTCGATCAGGTCCTTGACCAGCGCCTCGGCCATCGCCACCCCCGTGAGCATCGGCACGCCCGACATCGTCACCCATGGTGACGCGAAATCACGCGGAGTGAAACTCGCCATGCCGACATCTCACGGAAAAGCGCAGGTCAGAAGATCAGCCCGCCGGGGCCGCCGCGCGCCGGGTCAGCGGAAGACGACCGTCCGGTCCCCGTTGAGCAGCACGCGGTGCTCGGCGTGCCAGCGCACCGCGCGGGCCAGCGCGAGGCACTCGACGTCGCGGCCGACCGCGACGAGCTCCTCGGGGCTGTGGGTGTGGTCGACGCGCGCGACCTCCTGCTCGATGATCGGCCCCTCGTCCAGGTCGGCGGTGACGTAGTGGGCGGTGGCGCCGATCAGCTTCACGCCGCGCGCGTGCGCCTGGTGGTAGGGGCGGGCGCCCTTGAAGCTCGGCAGGAACGAGTGGTGGATGTTGATGATCTGCCCCGGCAGCTTCGCGCAGAAGTCGTCGGACAGGATCTGCATGTACCGGGCGAGGACGACGAGGTCGGCGCGGTAGTGCTCGACCAGCGTCAGGATCTCGGCCTCCTGCGCGGGCTTGCCGCCGGGCCCGGCCGGCAGGTGGTGGTAGTCGATCCCGTACGACTGGGTGAGGGGCCGCAGGTCGGGGTGGTTGGACGCGACCGCGACGATGTCGATGTCGAGCAGCCCGGACCGCGTCCGGTAGAGCAGGTCGTTCAGGCAGTGCCCGCCCTTCGACACCATGATCAGCACGCGCGGGCGGTCGGCCAGCGCGTGCAGCCGCCACTCCAGGGCCAGCTCGGGCACCAGCGAGGCGAACGCGCCGCGCAGCTCGTCGGGGTCGGTGTCGGCCAGGGCCGCGAACTGGACCCGCATGAAGAACGTGCCGGACTCGCCGTCGCCGAACTGCTGGCTCTCCACGATGTTGCATCCGCGCTCGGCCAGCAGCCCCGAGACGGCCGCGACGATGCCGGGCCGGTCCGGGCAGGAGAGGGTCAGGACGAATTCGTTCAACGGTCTCACTCTTATCGCGACGCGGCAGCTCAAACGGGTCGCTACGAGCTTACGCGGCCCCTGCCCGTCCCACCGACGTGCTTTCACATCGGCGGGAGCCGGCTCGTCTACTGATGAGTAGTTTGAGGTGCTTTCTTGAGGTTACGTTTGCCTCCATGCGTCGCATCGCGCTCCTCGTCCTCGCCGCCGCCCTCGTCCTCGCCGCCTGTACGGAGCAGACCGGCGGCAAAGGCGGGGGCGAGCCGCGCCCGGCCACGGTGGACGGCATCCCCACCTCGGCGGGCACGCACAAGCAGAAGATGGACGTGGGCACGTTCGGGCACCGCGAGTTCCTGCTGCATGTCCCGTCCAAGGTGGCGGGCGGCAAGTGGGAGGACGGCAAGCCCGCCGACGCGCCCCCGCTCGTCATCGCCCTGCACGGCGGGCTCGCGAACATGGGCAAGATGGAGGACCTGACCGGCTTCGACGACCTTTCCGACGAGCACGGCTTCCTCGTCGCGTACCCGGACGGGTTCATGACGACCTGGAACGCGGGCGACTGCTGCGGCGCCGCGAAGATCGGGAACATCGACGACGTCGGGTTCCTCACCAAGCTGATCGACAAGCTCACCGACGCGGGGCTGGCCGACCCGGAGCGCGTCTACGTCACCGGGTTCTCCAACGGCGCGGGCATGGCGTACCGGATGGCCTGCGAGAAGCCGGACAAGGTCGCGGCGATCGGGGTGGTCGAGGGCGCCCTCGTCACCAAGTGCGACCCGGACCGCCCCGTCTCGGCGATGATCTTCCACGGGACGGCCGACCGGAACGTCCCGTTCAACGGCGGCGGCGACCGCGACTTCAACGACAAGCGCCCGTTCCCGCCCGTCTCGAAGGCGGTCGAGTTCTGGCGCGAGCGCGCCGGGCTCCCCGAGCCGCGGGAGCGGGTCAAGGCGCGCGGCGAGGGCACCGACTGCACGAGCACCGGGAAGGGCGACCAGGGCGTCGCGGTCACGTTCTGCAAGATCCAGGGCGGCACCCACAACTGGCCCGACGGGGCGAGCCCCATGCTCTGGGACTTCTTCGCGGCGCACCCGCGCAAGGGCTGACCGAAAGCGGTACGTGAGAGCTTTTCACATTAGCCGGTAGTGTGGCAGTGTGACGACCATGAACCTCCGGGACCGCTACGACGCCGCGACGGCCGGGATCGAGGCGCCGTTCGCCGCCGTCGACCTGGCGGCCTTCCGCGCCAACGCCGAGGGCCTGCTGCGCCGGGCCGCCGGCAAGCCGATCCGCGTGGCGAGCAAGTCGGTGCGCTGCCGGGCGCTCCTGGAGGACGTCCTCGCGATGGACGGGTTCGCCGGGGTCATGGCGTTCACCCTGCCCGAGGCGCTGTGGCTCGCGTCCGAGGGCGTCAGCGACGACATCCTCGTCGCCTACCCGACCGCCGACCGCACCGCCATCGCGGCGCTCGCCGAGAACGAGGCCGCCGCCCGCACGATCACGCTCATGGTCGACTCCCCCGAGCACCTCGCGCTGATCGAGGACGCCGCCGGCGACCGGCGCATCCGGGTCTGCATCGACATCGACGCCTCCTACCGGCCGCTCGGCGGCCGGGTCCGGATCGGCGCGCTGCGCTCGGCGCTGCGCACCCCCGCCGAGGTCAGCGCGTTCGCCGAGCGCATCCTCAAGCGGCCCTCGCTCGACCTCGTCGGGCTGATGGCCTACGAGTCGCAGATCGCCGGCGTCGGCGACGTCCCGCCCGGACGCCCCGCGCGGGGCCGCGTCATCCGCGCCATGCAGCGGCAGTCGCGGCTGGAACTGGCCCGGCGGCGCGCCGCGATCGTGCGGGCCGTCCGGGACCTGACCGACCTGGAGTTCGTCAACGGCGGCGGCACCGGCAGCGTCGAGAAGACCGCCGCCGAGCGCGCCGTCACCGAGGTCGCGGCGGGCTCCGGGCTCTACCAGCCGCACCTGTTCGACCAGTACTCCAACTTCAGCGGGCGCCCCGCCGCCCTGTTCGCGCTCCCCGTCGTGCGGCGTCCCGCGCGCGGCGTCGCGACCTGCCTCGGCGGCGGCTACCTCGCGTCCGGCCCCGCCGACGCGGTGCGGCTGCCGCAGCCGTACCTGCCGACCGGGCTGTCCTACGACCCGAACGAGGGCGCCGGCGAAGTGCAGACGCCGCTGCTCGGGCACGCCGCCGACCTGCTCTCGGTCGGCGACCGGGTCTGGTTCCGCCACACCAAGGCCGGCGAGCTCTGCGAACGCTTCGACGCACTCCACCTCATCGAGGACGGCCGGTACGTCCGCACCGTCCCCACCTACCGAGGCGAAGGCCGGACTTTCTTGTGAAGGGGGGCGACCCCCTTCGACCCCCGCCCGGCCGGCGGACCGTTTCCCGATCCGCTGGCGCGTCTCGTGAAACAGCCCGCCGCCCGGCGGGCAGGCCCGCTGCGCTCGCAGGGCTCGCTCCGCGTGCCTGCCCGTGGCCGGTGGCTGGGGGCCGGTGGCTGAGGCCGGTGGCTGAGGCCGGTGGCTGAGGCCGGTGGCTGGGGGCTGGGGCCGGGGGCTGGGGCCGGTGGCTGGGGCTGGGGGCTGGGGGCGCAGAAGGCCGGTAGCGCGTAGGTTGGGGGGATGAGCGACGCTCCCCTGATCAGTGTCCGCGGCGAGGCGGTGGTGGAGGCCGAGCCGGAGATCGCGCGGCTGTCGGTGCACGTGCAGTCGCAGGAGTCCGACCGGCGCGCCGCGCTCGACCGGCTCACCGAGCGGAACCGGCGGTGCCTCGACCTGGTCGAGTCCTACGGCGACGCGGTGGAGAAGGTCGAGACGGGCGGGCTGTCGATCGCGCCGCTGCTGAAGTACAAGCGGCGCGAGGGCGACATCCGGGCCTACCGCGGCACCGTCTGGATCAAGATCGCGGTGACCGACTTCGGGGTGCTCGGCGAGCTGGTCACCCGGCTCGGCGACCTGGAGCGGACGTACGTCAGCGGCCCCGAATGGGAGCTGCGGCGCGACAGCGAGGTCTACGGGCGGGCCGCGCGGGAGGCGGCGCACGAGGCCGTGGCCCGCGCGCGCAGCTACGCCGAGGCGCTCGGGGCGCGGCTCACCGGGCTGGTCGAGTTGTCGGACGAGGGGCTCGGCCGGACGATCCACGAGCCGCCGGTGGCGCTGGCAGCCGCGTACGGGGGCGGGATCGGCGACGCCGCCGGGGAGCCCGAGCCGATCGACCTGGAGCCGGAGACGCAGGTCGTCCGCGCCGCCGTCGAGGCCCGGTTCACCGTCACCCAGCCCGACCTGGAGCCGCGGTGAAGGTCGCGATCGTCGGCGCCGGCAGCGGCTACATGCCGGGCGTCATCCGCGGGCTGCTGCACCGCGCCGACGACCTCGCCGGGACCGAGCTGGCCTGCTACGACATCGACGCCGCGCACCTGGACGTCATGACGCGGCTGGCGGGCGCCATGTTCGCCGCGCGGGGCGCCGACCTCACGGTGACGTCGCACACCGCCCTGCCGTCGGCGCTGGACGGCGCGTCCTACGTGTTCACGACGTTCCGTCCGGGCGGGCTGGCGGCGCGGCACCTGGACGAGTCGATCCCCCTGAAGCACGGCGTCGTCGGGCAGGAGACCGCGGGCCCCGGCGGGTTCCTGATGGCGCTGCGGTCGGTGCCCGTCCTGCTGGACATCGCCGCCGCGGCCGACCCGGGCGCGTGGATCGTCAACTACACGAACCCGACCAACGTGGTCACCGACGCCGTCGCCCGGCACACCGGCGCGCGGATCATCGGGCTGTGCGACCAGTTCATCGGCGACACCGAGATGTGGGCCGACCTGCTGGGGCTGCCGTTCGACGGGCTGGAGGCCGACTGGATCGGCCTCAACCACGCCACCTGGGCGCAGCGGGTCCGGCTCGACGGCCGCGAACTCGACCTCCCGCTCCTGCTGGACGACCTGGAGGTCCCCGGCGGCGGCGCGACGCCCTGGCGCGACCCGTCCCGCATGGCGGAGCTCGCCAAGGCGCTCGGCTTCCTGCCGAACTCCTACGCCAAGTACTACTTCTTCCACGACCAGGTGGTGGACGAGCTGCGGGCGAAGGGCACGACCCGCGCGCAGGACATCCTCGCCATGCTGCCCGGCTACTACGAGCAGGTCGCCGCCGAGTCCAGCAAGCCCGACCCCGACCCGTCGCGGGAGCGCGGCGGCGGCGAGCACGGCGAGTTCGCGGTGGACGTCATCTGCGCCATGCACCGCGACGAAGGCCGCCGGATGATCGTCAACACCCGCAACAACGGGGCCGTCTCCTCGCTGGACGACGACGCGATCGTGGAGGTCCCGGCGCTGGTCGGACGATCCGGGCCGGTCCCGCTGACGATGGGGCCGCTGCCCGGCCCGGTGCGCGGCCTCACCCAGGCGATCCACGCCTACGAGCGGCTCGCGGCCGACGCCGCCGTCACCGGCGACCGCCGCACCGCGCTGCAGGCGCTCATGGCGCACCCGTTCGTGCGCAGCAAGCACACCGCCGAGAAGATCCTGGACGAGGGCCTCGCCGCCCACCGCGACCACCTGCCCCAGTTCCGCTGAACGGCAGGGCCGCCTGAACGGCAGGGCCGCCTGAACGCCGCGGGGGCGCCGTCCCGTACTGCAGGACGTGGGAGGAACGGACTGCGGGGCGTACCGCGTCGGCCTCGGCGTCTACGCCCTCGGGCGGCTCGCCGGCGCCGAGGCCGCCGCGCTGTCGGCGCACCTGCGCGGCTGCCCGCCGTGCCGCGCCGAGCTGGCCGAGCTGCGCACCGTCGCCGAGCTGCTCGCGCACTCGGCCCGGACGCGCGAAGGCGCCGGCCGCGGACCGCGGACCGGCGCCTCCCGGATGGGCCTCAGCGGGCCCTGCGCCTACGGCGCCAGAGGACCAGGGCGGTCACGGTGACCGCGGCCCCGACGCCCGCGAGCAGCACCCGCTTGTCGATCCCGCCGCCCTCGGCGTCATCGTCGTCGCCGGCCGGCCGGACCAGCGCGCCGACGGCCCTGGCGACGTTGTCCGCCTCCTGCTTCAGCCGCTCGACGCCGCGGTGCGCGACGTTCCTCGGATTGACCCGGTCGGCGAGCTCGTCGACGTTGCGCGCCAGCTCCCGGCGGGTGCGCTCGATGTAGCGTTCGACCTCCTCCGGGTCGCTGCCGCTCCAGTCAGCCATGCCGTGTCCTCATCCTGTCGGGCCATCCTGTCGGGCGAGCTCGCGGCGGGGCGCGGCGGAGCGCGGCCGCGAGCGAAGCATGATCCGAACAGTGTGGCAGGTCCGGGCCGGGCGCGTCCGGCCAACCCCGGCCGGTACCGTGGGTTCCCAGCATCCGAGCGAAAGGCGGGACAGGGTGTCCGAGCGGCTGCAGCCGGGCGACGTCGCCCCCGATTTCGAGCTTCCCGACGCCGACGGGGCCGCGGTGTCGCTGGCCTCGCTGCGCGGCAGGCGCGTGATCCTCTACTTCTACCCGGCCGCCATGACGCCCGGCTGCACCAAGGAGTCCGTGGACTTCGAGGGCAGCCTGGCCGAGCTGGAGGCCGGCGGCGTCACCGTGGTCGGCATCTCCCCCGACAAGCCGGCGAAGCTCGCGAAGTTCCGCGAGAAGGAGGGGCTGACGTTCCCGCTCCTGTCCGACCCGGACGCCGAGGTGCTGAAGGCGTACGGCGCGTACGGGGAGAAGAAGCTGTACGGCAAGGTCGTCGTCGGCGTCATCCGGTCGACGTTCGTCATCGACGCGGACGGCAAGGTCGAGAAGGCGTACTACAACGTGAAGGCGACCGGCCACGTCGAGCGCCTCCGCCGCGACCTCGGCGTCTAGCGGCGGGAACACGGGGAACGCGGCGCTCCGGTGCGGGCGGGGGGATTCGAACCCCCACGGTGTCGCCACCAACAGGACCTAAACCTGCCGCGTATACCTGATTTCGCCACGCCCGCCGGGCCCCGGATGGGGCGCGTTCAGCTTAGCGGCCTCCCCGCCCGGCGGGGCAACGGGAAAAGCGCGGCCGGTCATCTGACGGATTCGCGGTCCGTGCGCTCCTTCTAGCGTCCTGCCCAGACGACGCTGGAAGGAGATGCCCATGGCCGACGACGCTCTGTCGCGCCTGCGCGGGGCGCTGGCCGCGCTGCCCGGCGCCGTGGTCGCCTACTCGGGCGGGGTGGACAGCTCGCTGCTGGCCTACGCGGCGCACCGCGAGCTCGGGGACGCCGCGCTGGCGGTGACCGCGGACTCGCCGTCGCTGGCCCGGTCGGAGCTGGCGGCGGCGCGGGCGGAGGCCCGGCGGCTCGGGATGCCGCACCGGGTGGTGACGACGCGGGAGCTGGAGGACGCCCGGTACGCCGCGAACGGCGCCGACCGGTGCCGGTTCTGCAAAGAGGCCCTGATGCACGTGCTGTCCGCGGTGGCGGAGGCCGCCGGGGGCCGTCCGGTGCTGCTCGGGGTGAACCTGGACGACCTGGACGACCACCGACCGGGGCAGCGGGCCGCCCGCGAGCTGGGCGCCCGGTTCCCGCTGGTGGAGGCCGGGCTGGGCAAGGCGGCGGTGCGGGCGGCGGCGCGCGAGCTGGGGCTGCGCACGTGGGACAAGCCGGCGTCGGCGTGCCTGTCGTCGCGCCTGGCCTACGGGGTGCCGGTCACGCGGGACGCGCTGCGCCGCGTGGAGGACGCCGAGGAGGCGCTGCGCGGCGCCGGGTTCGGCGGGCGGGTGCGGGTCCGCGACCAGGGCGGCGGCCTCGCCCGGATCGAGGTGGAGCCGGCGGACGTCACGGCGGCGGCCGCACGGGGCGCGGAGCTGGCCGGGCTGGTCAAGGAGGCCGGTTTCCGGTACGTGACGCTGGACCTGGAGGGCTACCGCCAGGGCAGCCACAACCTCGGCCTCACGCCGGTGCGGAACCGGTGAGCGATCTCGGCTTCGCCCGCGTCGATCTCGACCGGGGCCGACGGCGTGGGTACCCGGAGGCGGTGTTCTGCGAGGGCAAGACGGTGCCGGAGGTCGTCGCGATCGCGGCGAGCCTGGTCGGATCGGGCGCCGCGAACGTACTGGCCACGCGTGCGTCTACCGCGACACTGGCGGCCCTCACCGACGCGTTCCCCGACGCGATGGTGCACGAGCGTGCGTGCCTGGCCGTGCTGAACCCGGACCGCCGCCGCCCCCGGACGGGCAACGTCGCGGTGGTCTGCGGGCGTCCCGAAGACGAACCCGCCGCCGAGGAGGCCGCGCTGGTCGCCGACGCGATGGGCAGCCGCGTCTCCCGCTGGTACGGGGCGCCCGTGGACGATCCCGCCGCCCTCCCCGGCTGGCTGGACGAGCACGAGCGCCCGCGCGCGTTCGTCGTCGCGGACGGGACGGGCGGCGCCCTCCCCACCCTCGTGTCCGGCCTGGTGGAGCAGATGGTCGTCGCGCTGCCGACCTCGTCCGGCGGGGACTTCGCGGGACGTGCGGCGCTGCTGTCGGCGCTGAACTCCTGCTCGCCCGGCGTCGTCGCGGTCAACATCGACAACGGGTTCGGCGCCGGGTACGCCGCCCACCTGATCAACGCGGGGGCGGACGCATGACGGTCGCCGTCGCCGAAGCGCGGGACCTGCGTCCGGACGAGGTCCGCGCCCGCGTGAAGGAACTCCTGGCCCGCGGCCCCGAGACCGCGTTCCTGCGGCACGCCACGGCGGAGCAGTTCGCGGCGGCCTGCGATGTGGCGCCGGAGGCGTCCCGCAATGAGCGGTCCGGGCTCGTGGTCCTCACCCGGCCGCGCCCCCGCCGTCCGCTGCCGGTGGCCGTGGTGTCGGCGGGAACCTCGGACCTGCCCGTGGCGGAGGAGGCGCTGACCGCCGCCGAGGCCCTCGGGCTCAGCCCGGCCCTGACCGCCGACGTCGGCGTGGCGGGCCTGCACCGGCTGCTCGGGGTGCGCGCGGCGTTGAGCCGGGCGCGGGTGCTGATCGTCGCGGCCGGCATGGACGGCGCGCTGCCGTCGGCCGTGGCCCGGCTGGTGCCCCGGCCCGTGCTCGCGGTGCCGACCGGCGTCGGCTACGGCACCGCGTCCGGCGGGCTCGCGGCGCTGGCGGCGATGCTCGCCTCCGGCGCGCCCGGCCTGGCCGTGACCGGCATCGACGACGGCCTCGGAGCCGCGATCACCGCACGGAGGATGCTGACATGAGGATCGCCTACTTCCACTGCTTCGCCGGCATCGCGGGCGACATGGCGCTCGGCGCGCTGCTCGACGCGGGCGCCGACCTGGACGCGGTGCGCAAGATGCTGGCGGGGCTCGGCCTGCCCGGCTGGTCGCTGGACACCGAGCGGGTCACGCGGCGCGGCATCGCGGCGACCCGGGCGGTGGTGACGGTCGAGGACGACGCGGTGTCGCGCACCCACTCGGTCATCGCCGCCCTGGTCGGCGAGGCGCCGCTGCCCGACCGGGTGCGGGAGCGGGCGCTCGCGGTGTTCCGGAACCTCGCCGAGGCGGAGGGCCGGGTGCACGGGACGCCCCCGGCCGACGTCCACTTCCACGAGGTCGGCGGCCACGACGCGATCGTGGACGTCGTCGGCACCTGCGCCGCGCTGGAGACCCTCGATGTGGACGAGGTGGCCGCGCTGCCGATCCCGGTCGGGCAGGGCTTCATCACAACCAGGCACGGCCTTCTGCCCAACCCGGGCCCGGCGGTGGTGGAGTTGCTCGCGCGCGCCCGCGCGCCGATCACCGGACGGGCCGTGGACGCCGAGATGAGCACGCCGACCGGCACCGCGCTACTGGTCACCCTGGCCGGCTCGTTCGGGCCCTTCCCCGACATGACCGTCACCGCGAACGGCTTCGGCGCCGGCACGAAGGTCTTCGGCGACCTCCCGAACGTCACCCAGGTGGCCATCGGCGAGGCCCGCTGAGGCCCGCCGAGACCACGGAAACCCGCTGAGGCCGCGCCTGCCTCAGCGGGTTTCAGCGTCCCCTAGCGGGGCCAGATGGTGCGGTTGGGCGGACGGTCCGGGCGGGTGGCGGCCCAGATGCGGCGCCATTCGGCGACGTCGGGGCCGCGCGGGGCGAGGCGGCGGTCCGGGGCGCGCAGGGACGCCCACCAGCTCTCGTCGTGCTCGATCCACAGCCGGCCGACCGCGTCCTCCAGGCGGGCGTTGAAGGCGCTCGTCGTCTCGTCCGGGTCGGGGGCGAGCGGGGTGCCGTAGCGGACGGCGACGGCCGGGCGGCCCGGCTTGGGCCACATCCCGCCGCGCGGCATCGCCCGGTACGTGCCGCGCACCGCGAGCGGGACGGCGGGGACGCCCTGCTCGCGGCACAGCAGCGCCGCGCCCATCCGGAACCGCCGCGCCCAGCCGTCCTGGGAGCGGGTGCCCTCGGGGTAGACGAGCAGGCTCCAGCCGTCCTGGAGCAGCTCGGCGGCCAGGTCGAGGGACCCGCCGGAGCCGTGCCGCTCGATCGGGAACGCGTTGAAGGCGAGCGCGGTCGCGACGGCGCGCCAGCGGGCGTCGAAGAAGTAGTCGGCCGCCGCCGCGACCGCGACGCGGCGGCGCAGCCGGACCGGCAGCGAGCCGAGGATCAGCGGCGTGTCCAGGTGGCTGGCGTGGTTGGCGACGAACACCACCGGCCCCTCCACGCCGTCGAGGAGGTCGGCGCCGTGGATCTGCGGCCGGGTCTGGGTCCAGGTCAGCGTGCGCAGGACGCCGTCCAGCGCGACCGTGCGGGCCGCCGCGGCGAGCGGCGTACGCGCCCACGCCGTGGGGAACGGGCTCGCCTCCGGCACGCGCGCCCAGGGCGCAGCGGAGCGCGGGGCGGGGGCGCGGCCCCGCCAGTCGCGGCCCCGGCGCAGCAGCCGCACCTCCTGCGCGAGCGACAGCCGCCCGCTCCTGCGCCGCCCGCTCATCGGACGTCCGCCATCGTCATCGGCGGGGTGTGCAGGTAGGTGAGGCTCGGGCTGTGCCCGACGGTCTCGCCCGCCATCTCCAGCGCGTCGGCGAGCGTGGTCGCGGCGCGGAAGCCGAGCCGCGCCGCGACCTTGCGGTCCGCGCCGACGCAGATGACGTCGCCGAGGTGCTCGCGCGCGTGGGCGCCCCAGTACCACATGTAGAACGGGTGGACGCCGTGGTAGGCGTAGCTGTTCCGGTACAGGTGGACGTACCAGGGGTCGGTGGCGTACTGCTCCTCGTACTTCGTCTCGATCGTGGCCGGGTCCGTCGTCTGCGGGAGGACCTCGTCGTAGAAGTCGATGTAGCTGGGGTGGTGCAGCGAATGGAACTCCGCCGGCATCGGGTGGTACATGATGAGCGCCCCGCCCTCGCGCACCAGCGGACGCCCCCGGTACATGTTGAAGTAGTAGCCGAGGCCCAGGCACGCCACCAGGATCGGGTTCATCACCGAGTTGACGTTGTAGGGCGACAGGTACGGCAGGCCGAGCATCAGCACGTCCGACTGGCCCTGCACCTCGGTGAGCTGCTGCCGGTGGACGGCGGCGAGCGTCCGGCTGTGCACCTCGTCCGTAGCGCCCGCCTGCACGGACGTGACCTGGTACGGCGCGCGCAGGTTCTGCCACAGGCGGCGGCGTGCCCCGGCCTGGGCGAGGTCGTTGGCGCGCTTGGCGGCCAGGAACGTCGCCTGGTCCCGCAGCGTCCACTCCCATTCGCGCCGGTTGAGGAACCCGAACGGTGACGGGAACTGGTCGTTGTTGAGGGTGGCCTCGATGTGGAACACCCGCACCGACTCCGACAGCAGGGAGTGCATGCGGCCGTAGGAGTGGTGCATCGCCGAGTTCGGCGGGTCGTTGAACGAGCGGGAGTGCCGCAGCGTGTGGACGTTGTGGTGGTGCCGCAGGCTCTTGTAGGACGCGAGGCCCACCGCGACGGACTTCGCGCCCCCGTTCATCGCGACCAGGTTGATGTTCACGTACACGATGAGGTCGCTCTCGGCGGCCCGCCGGTTGATCTCGACGTCCTCGCCGTGCCGCGTCTGGCCGAGCGCGACGAGGTTCTCGGGGTCCTCGGCGTCGTGGTTGCGGAGCCGGTCGGGCCAGAACGAGGCGAACACCCGCTCCCCGACGATGTGCCGGATCTCCGCCGGGGTCATCCGGCGGTGCAGCGCGTTCGCGGCGATCAGCTCGACGTCGTCCACGCCCGCGGCGGCGGCCAGTTCGAGGACCTGCTCGATGACCCGCTGCCGGACGTCGGGGGCGCGCATCGGCGGCAGCGGCAGCGACAGGTCGTCGAAGACGATCGTCAGCCGCATGCCCGCGCGCAGCAGCTCGGGCAGCGGCTCGCTGCCGAGCGGGTGCAGCAGGGCGTCCCGGATCCGGCCGGTCAGGTCGCGCACGCCGGGCAGCGAGTCCGGCGGGTAGACCACCCGGGTGCCGAGCGGGAACCGCTCCAGCCGGAACCCCTCCCCCTCGTGCACGAGAAGCGGCGGCGTCCGCTCGTCCACCTCCAGTACGAGGCCGGGTCTGCTCATCCGTCGGCTCCTCCGTTCGGTTCGGCGGGCTCGTCCGCGCGGCGCTGCGGCGCGAACGCGATCTTGACGCTGCCCGAGCGCCCGGCGGCCAGCGCGTGCGACAGCGCGTCCCGCCAGCGGCTGAGGGGGTAGACCCCGTCGACGAAGCCCTCCAGGGCGTCGTGCGAGGCCAGGTCGAGCGCGGCGGCGAAGTCGGCGGCGCCGCGGCTGGCGTAGGAGCCGGCGATCGTCAGCTCCCGGTACCAGGCGGGGGTGAGGTCGACGGGCCGGGCGGGCATGCCCGACAGCAGCACGGTGCCGCCCGCCCGGACGATCCGCAGCGCGGTGTCGAGGCCCTGCCCGCCGGTGCACTCGGCGACGATGTCGGCGCCGCCGAGCAGGTAGCCGGGGCCGAGTTCGGGCCGGACGAGCGAGCCACCGGTGATGCGGCGCAGCCCGCGCAGCGCGTTCGCCGGGTCGATCGTCTCGGTGGCGCCGAGGGCGGTGGCGCGGCGCCGCTGCCCCGGATGCCGGGCGATCACGGTGATCGGCCCGGCCGGGGTCAGCTCGCGCAGCGCGAGGACGGTCAGCAGCCCGACCGTGCCGGCGCCGACGACGGCGACGGACGCGCCGCGCGGCACGTCGATCCGCCTGACGGACCGGATCGCGCAGGCGAGCGGCTCGGCCAGCACCGCCCGCTCGGACGGCAGCGACGCGGGCACGGGGTGCAGCCGGTCGCGGTGCGCGACCAGCCGCTCGGACCAGCCGCCGCCGGTGTCGGCGCAGAACCCGGTCTGCAGGCCCGCGGAGACCCGGCCGGCGGTGACGCGGTCGCAGCGGTTCTCGTGGCCGTCCGCGCAGGACGCGCACAGGTCGAGGCCGCGCGTCCGGCACGACAGGACCGGGTCGGCGACGACGCGCGTCCCGGCGCGCAGGTCGCCGGCGTCGTCCATCAGCTCGGCGACGATCTCGTGCCCGGGGACGAACGGCGTCGACACCAGCGCCGACAGGTACGGCGACACCGTCCCGGCCGCCATCGACAGGTCGGACCCGCAGATGCCGGACAGGACGGGCCGCAGTCGCACCCAGTCCGGGCCGGGCGGCGCGGGCGGCTTGCGGTGCGACAGCCGCAGCGGCGCGAGCGAGGGGACGACGGCGGGCCGCAGCCGGCCGGGCAGCCGCCCGGCGGCGAGGTAGCGGGCGGGCGAGCGGTGGTATTCGAGGGCGAGGATCACCGGGCCTCCTCCAGGGCGGCGTCGAGCACGGCGGACACCTTGCCGCCGGCGCCGCCCCACTCGGCGACCGTCCAGCGGAGCCGCTTGGCGTGCCGGTAGAGATGGGCGTCGGGGTTGACGGCGACGGGGTGGCCGACCTGCTCCAGCACGGGGCGGTCGGAGTAGTGGTCGCCGTAGGCCCAGCTCCCGGCGAGGTCGACGCCCTCGTCGCGGGCCCATTCGCGCAGCCACGCGGCGCGGGCCTCGCCGATCAGCGGCGGCGCCTCGAAGTGGCCGGTGCAGCGCCCGTCGACCACCCGCAGCCGCGCCGCCAGCACGTCGTCGAACAGGGCGCGCAGCGGCTCGACGAAGTAGTCGACGGTGCCGGTGAGCAGGACGGTGCGGTGCCCGGCGGCGCGGTGGGCGCGGATGCGGCGGATCGCCTGCGGCCAGGCGCGGCGCAGCAGCACGTCGCCGAGCCGCTCGCGGGCCAGCGCCCGCAGCTCCGCCTCGCCCGCGCCCTCGTAGCGGCGGACGAACTCGCGCAGGAACTCACCGCGGTCGCGGTGCTCGGCGCGCAGGTAGCGCGGCGCGTTCCGCAGGATGGGCAGCAGCGCCCCCGGCCAGGACCGGACGGGCGCGTCGAGCAGCCGCGCCCACAGGTACGCCTCGACGACGTCGGACGCGACGATCGTCCCGTCCAGGTCGAAGACGGCGGCGACGTCGCCGCGCTCCTCGAACGGGACCGGGGCGGGCTTGGGCGCGCGGGGCATCGGCGGGCCGTAGAAGGCGGCGGTCACGGCGGGGCAGTGCACGTCGCGGAGGTAGTGCGGCCAGTCGATGGCCGCCGAGTCGCAGCCCTCGCCGTCCGGGAGCGTCCGGTCCAGCGCGAGGGTGGCGCCGTCGGCGTAGACGACCTCGGCGGCGCCGTACGCCCCGTACAGGTCGCGGTAGCGGCGCAGCATCCGCACCTCGCGGCCCTTGCGGTGCAGGTCGCGCTGCCAGGCGCGGGTGCGCTCGCCGCCGGGGAGGGCGAGCAGGGCGCGCTCGGCGACGTCCATCGCGCGTTCGGCGGTGCCGAGGACGCGTTCGGCCTGCGACTCGCTGAGCAGCTGCAGGTCGCGGTTCCGGACGGCGCCGCGGCCGTCGGGCGCGGGCAGCGGGTGCTCGGCGAAGTGCTCCTGGACGAGCTCCACCAGCCGCTGCAGCGTCAGCGGGTTCCGGGCGCCGGAGCCGACGTGGTAGTAGGCGGGGTCGCCGGGTTCGGGCGGGACGGCGGCGGCGGCGAGCAGCGCGTTCACCACCAGGTCGACCGGGATGATGTCGACGATGCCGTCCGGGATCCCGGCGAGCGCCCGCAGCATCCCCTGCCCGTAGGCGAGGATCAGCGGGTCCGCCATCTTGAACCCGTCGATCCAGCCGGGGTAGGGGTGGCGCAGCGCGCTCTCCACGATCGCCGGGCGGACGACCGACAGCGGCGCCCCGGCCTCGCGCGCGGTGTCCTCCGCCGCCCGCTCCCCAAGCGCCTTGGTGAAGGTGTAGACGTCCGGCCAGCCGAGGCTGCGGGCGCGCTCGCGGCCGTAGGCGACGAGCCGGTCCGCGACCGCGTCGCGGCGGCGGCGCTCGGTGTCGGCGGCGACCGCGCTCGGCCCCGCCTTGCCCTGCTCCTTGAGCGCGGCGGCGCGGAGCCGGGCGAGCACCTCGGGGCGGCGCGAGTCGCTCTCGGCGGCCCGGCGCGCCTCCAGCGCGCAGTCCAGCTCGGTGCGCCAGTCGACCGCGTGCTCCAGAGCGGCCTCGCGGACGACGCCCTTGCGGGAGCCCGCGACGTACGCCGTGGAGACGTGCACCAGGTGCGGGCGGCGGCCGGTGCGGCGCGCGGCGTCCAGCACGCCCTCGTACAGGTTGACGCTGCCGACGACGTTGGTGCGGAACGCCTCGTCGATCGGCGGGTCGAACGACACGACGGACGCGCCGTGCACGACCACGTCCACGTCGTCCGGCACGTCGGGCGCGGCGTCGGACAGGTCGGCGGGGACGAGCCGCACCCGCTCGCGGACGATGTCGCGGGCCCGGTCCTCGCCGGCCCGCTCCCGCCACGGCCCGAACACGGGCTTGGCGATCAGCTCGGCGAGCCGGTCGCCGGCGGTGGCGCCGGGCCGCTCCCGCACCAGCATGACGACGTTCGTGGACGGGTGCCCCGACAGCAGCCGCTCCAGCAGCGCCTGCCCGATGAAGCCGGTCGCTCCGGTGAGCAGGACGGTGCGTCCCGCGAGCCCGGCGGGCTCCCCGCTCACGCCGCGGCCTCGCGGCGCTCGCGGTGGACGCCGGCGCGGGCCAGGGCCCCGTCGGTGGACAGCTCGGGGACGCGGCTCGGCGGCATGCGCTCCAGCGAGCGGCGGCGGGCGTCCTCCGCCAGCGTCGCGCCGGCGAAGCCGGGCAGCTCCGCGATCGTCGCGTCGATGCGGCGCATCCGGTCCAGCCCGGCGTCGTCGCCGAACAGCCACACCAGGGCGAAGTCGCTCTCCTCCTGGGGCCGCAGCCCGGTGCCGACCGGCGCCCACAGCCGGTGCATGGCCCAGCGCGCCAGCCGCCGCGCGCGGGCGCTCCGCGCCAGCCGCATCCGCGCCTGCGCCCGGTAGAAGGCGAAGTGGCGGCGCTCGTCCTTGATGACGCGCCGCAGGATGTCGCGCAGCACCGGGTTGGCGCTGCGCTCGATCATCGCCTGGTAGCTGTTGATCGCGCTGAGCTCGTTCATCGCGCCCCACGTCATCTGGATCGCGACGAAGTCGCGGGTCAGCGCGGAGCCGAGCATCGAGACGAGGTGGCCGGTGTGGACGCTGCGGCCGAGCGCCCGCCGGATCCGCTCGTCGCGGGCGGTCTTGGTCGGGTACGGCGACGCGGCGGTGACCTTCTCCCGGTCGGGGGCCAGCGTGAAGCCGGCCTCCCCGAGGAACCGGGAGAACGCCTCGCCGTGCCAGAACTCCTCATAGATCCAGCAGCTCATGAACGCCGTGACCGCCGGGTCGAACGCGGCCCGGGTGGCGAGGAGGTCGCGGGCGTACATCACGGTGTGGGTCTCGATGTCCATCATGAACGTCAGGCAGCGCGCCTCCGCACCGGAGACCGGGTGGGCGGAGATCTGGTCCCACGCGACTCCCGACAGGTCCACCGCCCGCGAGTTCCGCACGTAGCGGTCGAGGTCGAAATCCTGCGTCATGGTCACCACGCTAGAAAGGTCGGATGTGTCCGGATAAGGACGGAGCGCGTCATGCGGCGGACCCGGCGCGCCACTCCCAGCGGCGCAGCGCGCGCCGCAGCGAGCGGGCGTCGGAGTAGCCGAGGCGGCGGGCCACCGCCTCGCGGGTCAGGGCGCCGTCCTCCAGCAGGAGCCGGGCGCTCCGGCCGCGCACGTACTCCAGTTCGTCGCGCCAGCTCGTGCCCGCGTCGTGCAGCCGGCGCTGGAGCGTGCGGGAGCTCACCGCCATCCGGTTCGCCACCCAGCCCACGGTGACGGGGCCGCCGGGGAGCGCGGTCGCGACGAGGCGGCGCATGTCGTCCAGCCAGTCCGGATCCGGGGCCGGGTCGGGGCACGGCCTCAGATCCGGATGGGCGGGTGCGGGCGGACGGCCCGCCTCCCGGTGCGCGCACCGCAGCACGCTGGCGAAGACGAGAACGGACATGGCGGCCCCCTTGCTCCTCGATCGGCGTTCGCCGCCGACGCTAGAGAGCGGAGGACGGGGGCGAATCCGTCAAGCGATCAGGCTCTCCCGCAGGAGCAGTCCGTCCCGCGCCGCCGCGCCCGCGGCGCTCGCCGGGACCTCGGCGACGAGGGCGAACCGGCCGTACCCGTCCGCCCCGGCGGACAGCGAGCCGCCGGCGGCGGTGGCCCGCGCGGTGAGATTCGCCAGGCCCCTGCCCGACCCCTTCCCGAGGCCCGCGTCCCCCGGCCGTCCCGCGCCGTCGTTGCCGACCGTGAGCCGGAACGTCCCCTTGTGGACGGTGACCGCGATGTGGCAGCGCCGGGCCCGCGCGTGCCGCAGCACGTTCGTGACCGCCTCCCGCAGCACGGCGGCCAGCACGCCGTCCACGGCGGGCGGCGCGGTGGGCCAGCGCTCCGGGTCCATCCGCACCCGGGCGCCGACCGCCGCCAGCGCGACGCGCGCCGCGTCCGCCTCCTCGCGCAGCACCAGGGCCGGCTCGTCCTCCGCGACGGCGCTCGCCTCCGCCCGGGACCGGTCGGCCAGCACGATCAGCTCGGCGAGCTCGGCGCGGGCGCGCGCCGGGTCGCTGCCCGCGACGCGGCGGGCCAGCTCCGCCTTGACCGTGATCGTGGACAGCCCGAGCCCGAGCAGGTCGTGGACGTCCCGGGAGATGCGCAGCCGCTCGTGCAGCGCCGCCATCCGGGCCAGCCGCTCGCGCGCGGCGGCGACCTCCCGGGCGAGCCGTGGCAGCCGGTCCAGCGCGTACACGATCACGCCGATCTGCACCGACACCGCGCAGGTGTAGAGGTGGAACAGCGTGCCGTGCGACGCCCACAGGGCGGGCGCGTACCAGGCCGCCACCGTCGCGCCGAACAGCCACCACGCGACGCGGCCGGGCGCGACCAGCAGTGCCGACGCGGTCACCAGGCACGCCATCGTCGCCCACTCCCAGCCGAGTACCGCGAACGGGACGAAGACCAGCGCGAACTGGACGGCGAACGTCCAGGCCGCGCCCCTCGGCCGCCGGCCGCGCAGCACCGTGCCGGAGTGGCGGAGCTGGAGCGCCCCGACCGCGCCGGCCACGACGACCGCCGCGCCGATCGTCCACGGGTCGCCGTCCGCGCCGGCCTGCACGTACATGACCTGCTGGACGCCGAAACCCGCGGTGATGATGGCGAGGATCGTCCAGGCCAGGCGCGGCTGCGTGACCACTCCCTGCCGCGCGGCCGGGGGCGGCGCGGCCTGGAGCGCGCCGATGATCGAGCGGACGTCGCCGAGGGCCCGGCGCGCGGTGCGGACCACCTCGTCCAGGTCGGCGCGGGACGGCGCGGCGCCCCGGGCGAGGGCGCGGCGGCTCGCCGCCTCGATGCGGGTGAGCGCCGCGTCCAGCACGGCGCGCAGGCTGCCGGACGCCGCGATCCGCTCCCGCGCCGCGGCCGCCGCCGCGAACTGCGCGCGGGTGAGGTGCAGCTCCCGGATCAGGCCCGCCAGCCGGGTGAGCGCGTACATCGACACCCCGACGTTGACGGTCGCCATCATGCAGAACGAGACGCTGTCGGGCGGCCACCCCTGCGCGTGCCGCAGCAGGCCCTCCGCACCGGCGATGAGCGCCACGAGCAGCCACGACAGCGGCGGGCGCACCAGCAGCAGCACCGCCCCGGCGAGGAACCCGCCCGCCACCGGGTACCAGTCGTTGCCGAACACCAGCAGCGGCAGCACCGCCAGCGCGGCCTGCGCCGCGAGCAGCACCACCGCCCTGCGGGCGCCGGGCCGGAACGCGCGCGGCCCGTACAGCACGAACAGCAGCTGCACGCCGAAGACCAGGACGATCACGACCGTGGCCGACACCAGCAGCCGGGACGGGCCGGTCTCGGCCTGCTTGAGCAGCCGCGTCTGCAGCGTCAGCCCGAAGTAGAGGACGATGATCGCGCGGACGAGCAGGGGCGTGCGGTCGCCCCGGCCGGGACCGCCGCCGCCGCGGCCGTCCTCGCCGTCGTCATCGCCGCCGCCGTTCAGGACGCGTGCGACACGCCACGTCCGCACCACCGGGCCCCCTCACCACCGCCCCTTCGATGATGAGTTGCCCGGACGATTCGATCAAGGGAAATGATCCGACGAATGGTCATATGGCACCGCAGATCAATCGTTTGCGTTACGCGGATCGGTTCTCCCGGCCCCCGGCGGCGGGCAGGCAGCGGTGGAGTTCCGCGCGGGACGCCACGCCGAGCTTCGGGAACGCCTTGTAGAGGTGGTAGGCGACGGTCCGGTGGCTCAGCCCCAGCCGGGCCGCGATCTGCCGGTTCGTCGCGCCGGTCGTCGCCATCCGGACGACCTGGAGCTCCTGCGCGGTGAGGCTGCCGGACGGGTGCCCGGCGGCGTCCGGCGGCGCGGTCCCCTCGCCCGCCGCGCGCAGCTCGCGGCGCGCCCGCTCCGCCCACGGGACCGCGCCGAGCCGCTCGAAGACCTCCAGCGCGGCGCGCAGCCGCACCCTGGCCCGCGCGCGGCGCCGCGCCCGGCGCAGCCATTCGCCGTACAGCAGTTCCGTGCGGGCGCGCTCGAACGGGCGGTCGGCCCCGTGGTGCGCCCGCAGCGCCAGCGTGAAGTGCCGCTCCGCGGCGGCGGGGTCGGACGCCAGCAGCGCCCGGCAGCGCGCCGCCGCACCGTCCGCCCACGGCCGTCCGGTGTCGCGGGCGAACGCCTCCAGCCGCTCCATGGGCCCGGCGGCGGCCTCGGGACGGCCCGCCGCGACCGCCGCCTCCACATGGTCGGCCAGGGAGAGGAACGCCGCCGGAGGGGACGCGGCCGCGTCCCGGTGCAGCTCGCGGAAGCGCTCCAGCGCGTCGCCCGGACGGCCCAGGCCGAGGGAGAGCAGGCCGAGCGCGTCGCCCACGCACGCGCCGGCGGCGCCATCGGCCGACAGCGCGCGGCAGCCCACCTCGTCCCCCTCGACCGCCGCCTGCCGAGCCCGGACCGAGGCCGCCGCCGCGATCAGCCGCCGCGACCCGGCACGTTCGGCCTCCTCCTGCGCCTCACCGGCCAGTGACCGCGCCGCGTCATGGTCGCCGAGGACGAGCCGGGCCCGCGCCTCGGCGATGAGCGCGCGCGGCAGCACAGCGGACGGCCCGTCCGCGCGGCAGTCGGCGGCGAGCGCGGCGGACAGCTCCGCCGCGGCCGCGTCGTCGCCGGTCAGCAGCGCCGCCTCGGCACCGAGGAGACGGAGGCGCGCGTCGTCGGCGTCCCGCACCTGGACGGCGAGCCGCCCGGCGGCCGCCACGTCGCCGTCGAGCACTGCCAGCGCCAGCCGCGCCTCCGGGGACGGCTCGTCCACCCCGGCCGACGCGTCGCGGGCCATCGCCCCGTCACCTGCCAGCCAGCCCAGGACCACCGCCTCGTCCCGGCCCACGGCGGCGAGCGCGCGGTGCGCCGCCGCGCGCCGCGCGGTCGGCACGCCCTGGTAGGCGGCGGCGCGGGCGAGCGGATGCGGGAAGCGGACCGCGTCCTCGGTGAGCCGGACGAGGCCCGCCTCCTCGGCCGCGTCCAGCGCCCCGAACGGCACGTCCAGGATGCGCGCCGCCGCCGCGACGACGCCGGGCGACCCGGTGTCGTCGGCCGCCGCGACGGCCAGCACGAACCGCGCGACCCGGGGCAGCCCCTCCACGGCCCGCGCGAACTCCCCCGGCACCCGCGCGAACCGGGCGGACCCGGCGGCCGGGAAGCCGATCCCTCTCCCGTGACGCCCGCTTGTACTCCTGCCAGCGCCTCAACCGGATCCTGGCGGACACTCAGATCCTCTACGCGCTCTACAAGAAGCACCAC
>NZ_JBFARO010000072.1:0-39655 GCF_040677125.1 Actinomadura sp. NPDC049382 | reverse complement strand
CGCGCGGCGGCCGGTGGGCGGCGGGCCTGGCCGGGCGCCGGGTCGAGATCCGCGTGGACGGTGTGACCGCCCTGGTGGTGCGCGCCGCCCGCGCCCTCGCCGCGCTGGCCCGCCGCCCGCAGACCGGGCAGGTGCACCTGTACTACGCCCAGGCCGCGGTGGTGCTCGCGGTGCTCGTCGTCGTCGCCGTCCTGGCCGGGTGAGCCGATGCTGACACTGGTGATCTTCCTGCCCGTCCTGGTCGCGGCCGTGCTGCCGGCCGTCCCGCGCCGCGCGGTGCCGTGGACGTGGACCGCCGTCAGCCTCGCGGAGGTCGCGCTCGTCACTTGGATGTGGGTCGCGCACGGCACCGGCGGCGGTCTCTCGTACGAGACCGACGTGCGGTGGATCCCGTCCGTCGGGGCCGGCTACCACGTCGGCGTGGACGGCCTGTCGCTGCCGCTGCTCGCCCTCACCGCCGTTCTGTTCGCGGCCTGCGCGGTGTACTCCCTGCGGCACACGCACCGGGTGCGGGCGTTCGCGATGCTGTTCCTCTTCCTGGAGACGGTGTGCCTCGGCCTGTTCGCGGCCCTCGACCTCCTGCTGTTCTTCGTGTTCTTCGACCTGTCGATCGTCGGCATGTACTTCGTGATCCTGCTGTGGGGGCACGGCGACAGGTCGCGGTCGGCGCTGAAGTTCTTCCTCTACACCTTCCTCGGGTCGCTGGTCCTGCTGCTCGGCTTCATCGGCCTCTACCTCGGCGCCGACCCCAACACCTTCGACATGGTCGAGCTGACCCGCAACCCGCCGCTGCACGGCGGGCTCGCCGGGCTCACGCTGCTCGCCGTGGCGATCGGGCTCGGCATCAAGACGCCGGTCGTCCCGTTCCACACCTGGCTGCCCCCCGCGCACACCGACGCGCCCGCCGCCGGGTCGGCGATCCTCGCCGGGGTGATGCTGAAGATGGGCACCTACGGGCTCGTCCGGATCGCGATGCCGATGCTGCCGGACGCCTGGCGCCGCTATGCGCTCGCCTTCCTGATCGTCGGGCTGGTCAGCGTCCTGTACGGGGCGCTGGTCGCCCTCGCGCAGGACAACGTCAAGCGGCTCATCGCCTACACGTCCGTGAACCACATGGGCTACATCGTCCTCGCGCTGGGCGCGGCCGGGTACGCGTCCGGCGACGCGGACGCGCGGCGCCTCGCGGTGACCGGCGCGGTGACGCAGATGGTCAGCCACGGGCTCGTCACCGGCGCGCTGTTCCTGCTGGCCGGGGTCCTGCACGACCGCGCCGACAGCTATGACATCGGCCGGTTCGGCGGGATCGCGCGGAACGCGCCGGTGTTCGCGTGGCTGTTCGCGGTGGCCGCGTTCGCCTCGCTCGGGCTGCCCGGCCTGTCCGGGTTCATCGCCGAGTTCCAGATCTTCGCCGGGACGATCGGCAGCGGCACCGCCGCGGCCGCCGTGGCCGGCGCGCTCGCCGTCCTCGGCATCCTGATCACGGCCGGGCTGTTCCTGCGCGTCCTGCACCGGGCCGTGCTCGGGCCGCCCGGCGAGCTGACCGAGCGGGTCACCGACGTGCGCCGTCCCGAGCTCGCCGCGCTCGTCCCGCTGCTGCTCCTGTCGCTGCTCATCGGCGTGGTGCCGCGCGGCCTGCTCGACACGATCGAGCCCGTCTCGGCCGCCGTCGTCGGGCTCGTGGGACGGTGACGCGGCACGGTGATGAACGAGAACCCCGCCGACCTCGCCCCCGAGCTGTGCGTCCTGCTCGCCGCCGTCCTCGGCCTGGTCAACGGGCTGTTCCTGCCGCGGACCCGGCAGTGGCGGGTCGCGGTGATCTGCGCGGCGGGGCTCACCGCCGGGCTCGTCGCCGCCGGGGTGGCCGCGACCCGCGCCGACCTGGCGGTGTTCGACGCGTTCGAGGTCGACCCGATCACGCACGTCACCCGGATCACCGTGATGGCCGCGACGCTCGCCGTGCTGGCCCTCGCCGCCGGGCCGGTGCGCGGCCATCCGCGGGAGAGCGAGCACTACGTCCTGATCCTGCTGTCGGCGCTCGGGGCGATCGTGCTGGGCGCCTCGTCCGACCTGCTGGTGCTGGTCGCCGCCTACCTGCTGGCGAGCATCCCCGCCTACGCCCTCGCCGGGTTCGGCAAGGACGCGCCGGGCACCGAGGCCGCGCTGAAGTACTACCTGATGGGGGCGCTGCTCGGCGTGTTCATGCTCGCCGGGGTGACGGTGCTGTCCGGGGTGGGGCGCGGCACCTCCTACGCGGCGCTGCGCGCGGGACTCGCCGACGCCCCCTCGGCGGCGGTCGCCGCCGGCGTCGTCGCGCTGCTCGCCGGGCTGCTGTTCAAGGCGGGCGCGGTCCCCGGGCACTTCTGGGTCCCGGACGTCACCGAGGGCTCGCCGCCGGCCGTCGCCGCGTTCGTCACGACCGTCCCGAAGATCGGCGCGTTCGCCGCCCTCTACCGGTTCGGCGCCGAGGCCCTCCCGCCCGGCGCGGCAGGGTGGCCCACGCTCGTCGCCGTCGTCGCGGCGGCCACCATGACGCTCGGCAACCTCGCCGCGTTCGGGCAGGACAACGTGCGGCGGCTGCTGGCCTACTCGACCGTCAGCCAGGCGGGCTACCTGCTCGTCCCCGTCGCGATGGCGGGACGCACCGACCTGGCCGAGCCCGCGCTGCTGTACTACGTCGCCGCCTACGCGGTGACCAACGCGGGCGCGTTCGCGGTGGTCCTCGCCGCCGGACGCGACGACCTCGCCGGATACGCGGGGCTGATGCGCCGCTCACCGCTGCTCGGCCTGTCACTGGTGATCTGCCTGCTCGGCTTCATCGGCACCCCGCCGACCGCCGTGTTCGTCGGGAAGGTCCTGATGTTCGGCGCGGCCCTGGACGGCCGCTACCTGTGGCTCGCCGTCGTCGCCGCCGTCAACACGGTCGCGAGCGTCTTCTACTACCTGCGCTGGATCGTCCCGGCGTTCCGGCGGCCGGACGGGACGTCCCGTCCGGCGCGGGGCGCCACGGCGGTCGCCGTCGCCGCCGCGCTGCTCTCGCTGGCGCTCGGGATCGGCGCCGGCGTGGCGCTGGCGAGGTGAACCCCGGACCGGTCAGTTCAGGAGGCCGTGCTCCCCGGCCAGGTCGAGCGCGGCCCGCGCCGCCGGGGCGAGCAGGTGCCGCTCGCCGCGCCCCACGTAGACGTACTCGTCCACCTCGCCGGCCGCGGTCATCGCGCCCCGGTACGCGGCGGTGAAGCAGGCCATCCGCACGTGGGCGAAGTCGGGCTGGTCGTGGGCGGGCGCGCGGATGACGCCCAGTTCCCGGAAGGACGCCCGGTCCAGCTCCAGCGCGAGCTCCTCCCGGACCTCGCGGGACAGGGCCGACCAGTCGTCCTCGCCCGGCTCGCGCTTGCCGCCCGGAAGGTAGAGCAGGTCGCGGCCCCGCGACCGGACCGCGAGCATCCGGCCGTCCGCCACCTGCACCCACGCCACCACATCGAGATCTGCCACGCCGATCAGTCTCCTACAGCCTCCGGGACTCCAGGACCCGGCGCAGGAACTCGCGGGTCCGCGGCTCCGCGGGCTCGGTGAAGATCCGCTCGGCGGGACCGCGCTCCAGCAGCACGCCGTCGTGCAGGAAGCACACGGTGTCGGCGATGTCGCGGGCGAAGCCCATCTCGTGCGTCGCCAGGACCATCGTCATGCCGGAGTCCTTCAGCTCCCGGATGATGTCCATCACCTCGGTGACCAGCTCGGGGTCGAGCGCGGACGTCACCTCGTCCAGCAGCAGCAGGCTGGGCCGCCCCGCCATCGCCCGGACGATCGCGACGCGCTGCTGCTGCCCGCCGGAGAGCCGGTCGGGGTACTCGCCGGCCTTGTCGGCGAGCCCGAACCGCTCCAGCAGCTCCCGGGCGTCCTTCTCGGCCTCGGCGCGCCGCCGCTTGTGGACGCGCACCGGCGCGAGGGTGATGTTGTCCAGCACCGACATGTGCGGGAACAGGTTGTAGGACTGGAACACCATCCCGATGCGCTTGCGGACGTCGTCGGGGTCGGCGTCCGGGTCGGTGATGTCGTCGCCGTCCAGGAAGATCGCCCCGTCGTCGACGGTCTCCAGCACGTTGACGCAGCGCAGCAGCGTCGACTTGCCCGAGCCGGACGCGCCGATCAGGCAGACGACCTCGTGCGGCGCGACGTCCAGGTCGACGCCGCGCAGCACCGGATGCGCGTGGTAGGTCTTCCACACGCCCTCGACGCGCAGCAGCGGTTCGCTCATGTGCCGCCTCCGGGGGCGCGGCGCCGCTCCGCGCGCGCCGCGAGATGGTCGGTGAACCGGGCCATCGGCACCGTCAGCGCGATGAACAGCACCGCCGAGGCCAGGAACGGCGTGTAGTTGAAGGTGTCGGCCGAGTGGATCTGCGCCTGCCGGAGCGCCTCCAGCGGACCGAGGACGGCGACGAGCGCGGTGTCCTTCTGCAGCGACGCGAAGTCGTTCAGCAGCGGCGGCACGACCCGGCGCACCGCCTGCGGCAGCACCACGAACCGGAGGCTCTGCGTGCGGCTCAGGCCGAGCGACCGCGCGGCGGCGCGCTGGCTCGGATGGATCGAGTCGATCCCGGCGCGGAACACCTCCGCGACGTACGCGCCGTAGGACAGCACCAGCGCGAACCCGCCCAGCACGGCCGGATTGTCCGGGATGCCCTGCAGCCGCAGCGCGGGCAGCCCGAACCCGACCAGGTACACCAGCAGGATCGTCGGGATGCCCCGGAACACGTCGGTGTAGGCGACGGCGAGCGCCCGCAGCGGGAAGAACAGCGGGCTGCGCAGCCCCCGCGCGAGCGCCACCAGCAGCCCGACGGCCAGGATCACCGGCTCGGCGATCAGGAAGATCCGGACGTTCAGCCAGAAGCCGCGCAGCACGTCGGGGAACGCGTCGGTGAACTCGCCCCAGGAGAAGAACGTCTCCTGCACCCGGGGCCAGCCGGGCGAGGACACCACGACCGCCACGACGACGACCGCGAACAGCACGGTCGACGCCGTGGCGAGGGACGCCGACCGGGCGCCGGCGCGGCGGCGCCGGCGCTCCCGGTCGAGCTGCCGTGCGCTCTTGACCCAGGCGCCGTCGCCGGGCGCGCTCGTCCCGGACGCGGTCACTTCAGCACGGGAGCGCCCGCCGACGACGTCAGCCACCGCTCCTCGATCTTCGCCAGCTCACCGGACGACTTCAGCTCCCCGATCGCCTGGTCGAGGCAGCCGACGAGCGGGTTGCCCTTCTCCAGCAGCAGCCCGAAGTGCTCGGTCTCGCCGCCCTGCGTCTGCGGCAGCTGCCCGACGATCTTGGAGCCCTCGACCTGGGCGGCGGTCACGTAGAACGCCGTCGGCAGGTCGACCAGCAGCACGTCCGCCTGCTTGTTCTTCAGCGCGTTGACGGCGTCGATCTGGTTGTTGAACACCTTCGGCTCGGCGTCCGGCTTGAGCTGGTTCTTGACCGCCTGGTAGGAGGTCGTGCCGACCTGCACGGCGATCTTCGCGCCCTTCAGCTCGGCGATGCTCGACGCGTCCGCGAACTTGGTGCCCTCCAGCGCGACCACGCCCTGCTGGACCTCGTAGTAGCCGTCGCTGAACGTCACGGCCTTCTCGCGCGCGGGGGTGACGGAGATCTGGTTGATGTCGAAGTCGAACTTCTTCGTGCCGGGCGCGTAGGACGACTCGAACGACTCGACCGTCCAGGCCACCTCGTCCTTGGTGAAGCCCAGCTTGCCGGCGACCGCGTAGGCGACGGCGCTCTCGAAGCCCTGCCCGTTCTTCGGGTCGTCGTCCTTGAACCACGGCTCGAACGCGGGCTTGTCGGTGGCGACCGTCAGCTTGCCGGGCGTCTTCAGGGCGAGCTTGTCCTTCGTGCAGGACGCGGGGCTCTTGGAGGCGGCGGCGGTGTCGTCCTCCTGCGGGGCGCAGGCGGTGACGGCGAGGGTCAGCGCGGCCAGTCCGGTGAGGACGGCCGCCAGGGGGCGGCGGTGCATAGGGGGCCTCCAGCGGTCGTTTTGTTATCAGGCAGAACGGGGAGTGGCCGGGCGCAGCGTGAGGGACCGCACACCCTTGAGGCCGAGGGCATCGGTGGCCGATCCCTGGTTGACGGCGAGGCCGAGCCAGCCGGACGAGTCCGTCCACAGCAGCGGCTCGCCGGGCGCGACCGCGCCGAAGGTCTCCGCGAAGGCCACCCGCGCCGAGCCCGGGGCCGGAACGGTCCAAGCGACGTCCAGCGGAGTCCCGGGCGGCAGCTCGCCGAACGCGGCGGTCAGATCGCCGGGTTCGGCGCCGAGGACGAGGCTGCCGAAGCGGTCGGTGTAGAGCACGGGAACGGTGAGGCGGCCGTCGCCCGCCACCGGGGGCGGGACGTCCAGCGGCAGCAGTTCGACCGCCGGACCGAGGTCGGCGACGGCGACGCCGTTCGCGACGTGCGCGGCGGCGGGGGAGAAGATGTCGCGGCCGTGGAAGGAGGTCGACACCTCCGGCAGCCGGTACGCGGGATTCTCCAGGGCGTGCGCCCGGACGACCCCGCCCAGGACCTCGGCGGCGGGGACGAGCAGCCCGTTGTCGGGGCCGATGAGCACGTCCCCGCGCCCGGTCTCGACCGCGACGGGGCGGCGCGGCGTCCCGACGCCGGGGTCGACGATCCCGGTGTGGACGCCGACCGGCAGGTACGGGAGCGCCTGGCGCAGCAGCATCGCGCCCTCGCGGACGTCGAACGGCGTGATCTCGTCGCTCAGCACGAGCACGGTGGCCTCGGGCGCGATCGTGTAGACCACGCCGGCGCAGATGGACGTGTAGGCGGCGCCGAAGTCGGTCGCCAGACTGACGAACGGACGGCTCTCGGACATGGGCGACCTCGGCGGGACCTGCGGTGATGACGGAGGGTGAGAGGCAAAAGGGTACCAAGCCGGTGATCAGCCCGTGCTCCCGGCTGCTCGTATCCTGCACGGGTGCGCGCCGAAACCCTCGATCCCGTCCTGCTGCGGACGTTCGTCGCCGTCGCCGACCTCGGCTCCTTCACCGCCGCCGCGGCCGCCGAAGGCTACACCCAGTCGGCGGTGTCCCGGCAGGTCGCCGCGCTGGAGGACGTCTGCGGGGTGGAGTTGTTCGCCCGCGGCGCGCGCGGCGTCCGGCCGACCCCCGCCGGGGAGCACCTGCTGCCGCACGCGCGGGCGCTGCTCGACCGGCTCGCCGCCACCGCCCGCGCGCTCGACGGGCTGCGCCGCCTCGACACCGGGACGCTGCGCCTCGGCGCCTTCCCCACGGCCAACGCCGTGCTCGTGCCGCGCGCCCTCGCCCGGTTCCGGGCCCGCCATCCGGGCGTGCGGCCGGTGCTGCGGGAGGGGACGACCGAGCGGCTGCTGCCGATGCTGGACGCGGGAGACCTCGACATCGTGCTGGTCAGCACGCACAAGCACCCGTCGCTCGACGCCGACCACCTCGTGCCGCTGCTGGACGACGCGCTGCTCGTCGCGCTGCCGAGCGGGCACCGGCTCGCCGCGCGCGACCGCGTCCCGCTGGACGAGCTGGCCGCCGAGCCGTGGATCGTCGCCGACGACCCCGAGGCGATCGCCGCGCTGCGCGCCCGCTGCGAGGCCGCCGGGTTCGTCCCGGAGACCCCGATCCGGGTCGCCGAGTGGATCTCCAAGCTGGGCCTGGTCGCGGAGGGATTCGGCGTGACGCTCGTGCCCGCGCTGGCGGCCTCGGCCGTGGTGCGGGACGGGGTGGTGCTGCGCGCCGTGGCGTCCGGCCGGGGGCCGCGCCGCACCGTCTACGCGGCGGTGGGGCGACACGCGCGGCGGTCCCCGGCCGTCACGGCGTTCCTGGGGGACCTGCGTGACGTGGCCGGGGACCTGCGCCCTTAGCCTCTTTGCTCCCGAGGCGTCAGGGGACCGCGGCGACGAGCTCGATCTCGATCAGCGCGTCCGGGTGGAAGAGGCGCGGCACCTCCACGGTCGTGCTGGTCGGCGGGGTGCCGGTGATGTGCCGGTAGCGGACCGCCGCGTACTCGGCGCGCAGATCCATGTCGGTCAGGAACGTGCGGATGTTGACGACGTCGTCGAAGCCCGCGCCGTGCGCGGTGAGGATGCGGCCGAGCAACGAGAAGATCACCTCGCACTGGCGGGTCATGTCGCCGGGGGCGTCCACCTTGCCGTCCTCGTCCATGGCGATCTGCCCCGACACGTAGAGCATCGGCCCCTGGGTGACGTACGCGGTGTGAGAGTAGGCGGGGTTCGGCGGCGCGGGAACGGTGTCCGGGTTGCCGAGCGTGACGCGCATCTGTGCGTTTCTCCTGATGTGGTCGGTGAGTGAGGTGAGGTCGCGGCCGCCGAGCCCGTCGCCGAGCGCGGCCTGCACACGCGCCTGGACGGCGGACAGGACGCCGCCCTGCGCGGCGCCGTCGAGCGCGAGGCCGAGGTCCTTGGCGGCGAGCGCGAGGGTGAAGCGGGGCGGGCCCTCGCCGTCCAGCAGGCGGCGTGCCTGCGGGCTGACGCGGGACAGGAGCTCCAGGGCCAGGCCGGTGTCGACGCCGAGCCGGTCGGCGACGGCGAGGGCCTCGCCCAGCGTGGCGAAGCCCGCGACGAGCGCGCCGTTCACCACCAGCTTGAGCGCGGCGCCCGCGCCGGGCGGTCCGGCGTGCCGGACGTGCCCGAGCGCCTCGAACGCGGCCGCGCAGCGGGCCAGGTCGGCCTCCGCCGCGCCCGCGAGGATCACCAGCTCGCCCGCCTCCGCCTGCGGGACGCTCCCGGAGACGGGCGCGTCCACGAAGCCGATCCCGGCGGGCAGCCGGTCCCGGACGCGGCGGACGGCGTCCGGACCGATCGTCGACATGTCGGCGATCACCGCGCCCGGCGCCAGCGCGGCGACCGCCCCGGCGGGACCGAACAGGGCGGCCTCCACCGCGTCCGCGTCGGTGAGCATCGTGATCACCAGGTCGCGGCCGGCGGCGGCCTCGGCGGGCGTGGCCGCCGCGGTGGCGCCGGCCCCCGCGAGCGGCGCCGCGCGGGCGGGCGTCCGGTTCCAGACGGCCAGGTCGTGGCCGGCGGCGAGCAGCCGCGCGGCCATGGGGGCGCCCATGCGCCCCAGTCCGAGAAAAGCGATTCTTGTCATGGCGCGATCGACGCTAGGCGCCTTTATGTCATGACACCAGCGAAGGGTTCGCACGCCTGCCATGCGGACAACGCATGGCAGGCCGGATCAGCCGAAGGCGAAGAGGATCGCCGCCAGGGCCAGCAGCAGCGCCAGGCCCGTCATGAGCACGATGGAGCCGGGGTCGGCCGCGCCGCCGCCCGCGGGCAGCCGGTGCGCCCGCGTCCGCAGCCCGGCCCGCGTGCGCCGCACCAGCAGCGCGGCGCTGCCGCAGACGACGGCCGCGGCGGCGGCCATCCCGGCGGCCGAGGGTGCGAGCCGCACGCACAGCAGGCCCGCGACGGTCAGGGACAGGGTGGTGCGGGACCAGGCCAGCGCCGTCCGCTCCGGCTGCGCCCCCCGGTCCCAGAGCTTCACCGCGTGACCAGGAGCGCGACCAGCAGGGCGATCGCGGCGATCGCGATGCCGTAGGCCATGACCGGGGCGAGCGCGGGCGGCGGCAGCGTCTCGTCGCGGCGCAGGGCGCGCTCGGTGCGCAGCCAGCGGCGGAACGCGAGCACGGCGGTGAGCGCGCCGGTCCCGGCGAACGCGATCGCGAGGCCGTGCCGCAGCACCGGTTCGAGGAAGTCGCCGGCGAGCGCCGCGCCGACGCCGCCCGCGATCAGGGCCAGCGCCGTGCGGATCCAGGCCAGGAACGTGCGCTCGTTGGCGAGGGTGAATCTGGGGTCGGGGTCGTCGCCTTCGGCGAGCAGGCGGTCGGCCCACCTGCCGCGCGGGGAGGACGAGTGCCGTGTCGCGGTCATCGCCATTCATAATAGGCGATGAAAGTGCCCCCGCCATTTTCGGGACGGAAAATCAATTCCGACTGATAATCTGGGAAATGCCTGGTGGGGGGTGGTTCAGCGGGTGCCGAAGCGGCGGGCCGAGGCGTCCTCCTGGGCCAGCCGGTGCAGGGCGGTGAGCACCTGCTCGTAGAGCACGGTGGAGACGAGCAGCGAATGGACCGTCCGGCTGCGGGGCGCGCCCTCGCCGACCCGGCCGATCTCGTGCTCGGCGACCTCGGTCGCGGCGTTGACGTAGGGGCGCAGGTCCGTGAGCGTGATGGGGAAGCCGAGGCGGCGCAGCGCCGTGAACGTGTGCGCGAGCAGGTCGCGGGCGGGGGCGTCGGGGCCGACCGTCCAGCCGAGCTCGCGGACGAGGGCGTCCACGTCCTCGCGGGCGGCGCGCCAGTGCGGGTCGTGCGGGGCGGCGACGTGCGGGCCGATCGCGTGCCGGGTGGTGGCGAACAGGTCGTGCAGGCTGACCCGGTCGTCCTCGACGGCCGCGATGATCTGCTGGATCGCCGCGACGGGCAGGTCCCCGACCTCGCGCAGGGCGTTGATCAGCCGCAGCCGCTCCAGATGGCGGCCGTCGTACTCCGCGCGGGTCGCGCTGACGGTCGAGCCCTTGGGGAGCAGTCCCTCCCGGATGTAGAACTTGATCGTCTGGATCGTCAGACCGCTCCGATCACTGAGCTCGGAGATCTGCACCGTCGAACCCCCTTCGCCGGAGGCCAACGGTAGCGAGGCCGGGGGATTGGATACTGGCACTATCCAATGTCTGTCCGGGTTGTTCTGGTTGTTCGGTTCTCCCGTCGTCCGGTGCGCCGGGTCAGGACGCGGTGCGGCGCATCCCCTCGGAGATCTTCTCGGCGGCGGCGGCCACCGGCCCGGCGTGCAGCCGGCCGGGGGAGCGGGTCAGCCGCTCCAGCGGCCCGGACACCGAGACGGCCGCGATCACCCGGCCGCCGGCGCCGCGGATCGGGGCCGACACCGACCCCACGCCCTGCTCGCGCTCGCCGACGCTCTGCGCCCACCCGCGCCGCCGGACCGACGCCAGCGTCGTCGCCTCGAACTTGGCGTTGCGCAGCCCCCGGTGCAGCCGGTCGGGCTCCTCCCAGGCGAGCAGGATCTGCGCGGCCGACCCCGCCGTCATCGGCAGCGCCGCGCCGACCGGGATGGTGTCGCGCAGGCCGCTGGTCCGCTCGGCGGCGGCCACGCACACCCGGACGTCCCCCTGCCGGCGGAACAGGGAGGCGCTCTCGCCGGTGAGGTCGCGCAACTGGGCCAGGATGGGCTGGGCGATGGCGAGCAGCCGGTCCTCGCCGGCGGCGACGGCCAGCTCGGCGAGCCGCGGCCCGAGGATGAAGCGCCCCTGGGTGTCGCGGTGCACGAGGCGGTGGTGCTCCAGCGCGACGGCCAGCCGGTGCGCGGTCGGGCGGGCCAGCCCGGTCGTCTGGACGAGCTGGGCGAGCGAGGCCGGGCCGGCCTCCAGCGCGTTCAGTACGAGAACCGCTTTGTCAAGTACGCCGACTCCGCTAGAGTTGTCCATGTCTTGATATTGACGTCTCGTAATGTGAGATTGCAAGTCAGGGTGACCGAGACCACGGTGCGCCGGCGACCTGCGCCGGGCACCGACGATCCTTACAGGTGAGGTGGGAGTGATGGGCCGAACACTGGCCGAGAAGGTCTACGACGCGCACGTCGTGCGGCGCGCCGAGGGTGAGCCCGACCTCCTCTACATCGACCTGCACCTCGTCCACGAGGTCACGAGCCCGCAGGCGTTCGACGGGCTGCGGATGGCCGGCCGCAAGGTCCGCCGCCCCGACCTGACCATCGCCACCGAGGACCACAACGTCCCGACCACGGACCTGCTCAAGCCCATCGCCGACCCGGTGTCGCGCACCCAGGTCGAGACGCTGCGCAAGAACTGCTCCGACTTCGGCGTCCGGCTGCACCCGATGGGCGACGACGGGCAGGGCATCGTCCACGTCATGGGCCCGCAGCTCGGCCTCACCCAGCCCGGCATGACCGTCGTCTGCGGCGACTCGCACACCTCCACGCACGGCGCGTTCGGCGCCCTCGCCTTCGGCATCGGCACCAGCGAGGTCGAGCACGTCCTCGCCACCCAGACGCTGCCGCAGGTCCAGCCGAAGACGATGGCCGTCACCGTCGAGGGCGCGCTGCCCGCGGGCGTCACCGCCAAGGACCTCATCCTCGCGATCATCGCGAAGATCGGCACCGGCGGCGGCCAGGGCCACATCATCGAGTACCGCGGCGAGGCGGTCCGCTCGCTGTCGATGGAAGGCCGCATGACGGTCTGCAACATGTCCATCGAGGCCGGCGCCCGCGCCGGGATGATCGCCCCGGACGAGACCACGTTCGAGTACCTCAAGGGCCGCGCGCACGCGCCGCAGGGCGAGGACTGGGACCGGGCCGTCGAGTACTGGACGTCCCTGCGCACCGACGACGACGCGGTCTTCGACAAGGAGGTCGTGATCGACGCGGCCTCGCTGACCCCGTTCGTCACCTGGGGCACCAACCCCGGCCAGGGCCTGCCGCTCGGCGAGTCCGTGCCCGACCCCGCGTCCTTCGCCGACCCGGTCCAGCGCCAGGCCGCCGAGCGCGCCCTCGACTACATGGGCCTCACCGCCGGGACGCCGCTGCGCGAGATCCGGGTCGACACCGTCTTCGTCGGCTCCTGCACCAACGGCCGCATCGAGGACCTGCGCGCCGTCGCGGGGGTGCTGGAGGGCCGCAAGGTCGCCGACGGCGTCCGGATGCTGGTCGTCCCCGGCTCCATGAAGGTCAAGAAGCAGGCCGAGGAGGAGGGCCTGGACGCGGTCATCGCCGCGTCCGGTGCCGAGTGGCGCGAGGCGGGCTGCTCGATGTGCCTGGCGATGAACCCGGACAAGCTCACGCCCGGCGAGCGCAGCGCCTCCACGTCCAACCGCAACTTCGAGGGACGCCAGGGACCCGGCGGCCGCACCCACCTGGTGTCGCCCGCCGTCGCCGCCGCGACCGCCGTCACCGGCCGCCTGACCGCCCCCGCCGACCTCTAGAGGGAACCACGATGGAAGCGTTCACCACCTACACCGGGCGCGCGGTCCCGCTGCGCCGCAGCAACGTCGACACCGACCAGATCATCCCGGCCGTCTGGCTGAAGCAGGTCAGCCGCACCGGGTTCGACAAGGGCCTGTTCTCCGCCTGGCGGGAGGACCCCGAGTTCGTCCTGAACCAGCCCCAGTACGAGGGCGCCGGCGTCCTGGTCGCCGGGCCCGACTTCGGCACCGGTTCGTCCCGCGAGCACGCCGTCTGGGCCCTCCAGCAGTACGGCTTCCGCGTCATCATCGCCCCGCGCTTCGGTGACATCTTCCGGAACAACTCCACCAAGATGGGGCTGCTGCCGGTCATCCTGACCGGCGAGCAGGTGGAGGACCTCCAGGCCCGGATCGAGAAGGACCCGGCGCTGGAGATCACCGTCGACCTGGACAAGCGCGAGGTGCGCTACGCGGGGGAGACCGCGTCGTTCGAGATCGACGACTACACCCGCTGGCGCCTCATGGAGGGCTTGGACGACATCGGCCTCACCCTCCGCCACGCCGACGCCATCAACGAGTTCGAGAAGTCCCGCCAGGACTGGTTCCCCACCACCGTGTGAGCCCAGGGGGCGACCCCTGGAACCCCCGTCGTCGAGCAGGCCCGCGACCCCGGAGGAGGCCCCTCCGAAAGGCGCGGGCCGCGCTCATGGGGACCCCGGGCGTGTCGGTGGCCGGCGGCACCAGGGACAATTTCGGGTGTGCCATGCTCGCCGACCGTTTGGGGGAATGGAATTGAGCGCCGTCCCGTGGACCGGGCCGGAGTGGGACGATCCCGCGTTGATGCTGCTCGCGCGCCAGTTGCGTGACGCTCATCGGGCGGTGGCGCCGCTTCCGGCCGAGACCCGGCAGCGGCTCATCCGGCACCTGCTGGCGATCACCGATCTGGCGAAACGGGACGCCGGACTGGCCGCTCGCAGGCTGGACGCGTTCCTCGCCGATTTCCAAGACGGGGCCGACGTCGGTTAGCGTGCGCAGTGGCCGGATCCGGTCCGGTCACCCGGCGAGACGGGGGCGAGGCCGACAAAAACGCCAGCGACACGCCAACTCTTGCGTGCAGGTGATTGTGTCCATGCTGAGGGTCCCTTAGTTTCGTTCGGGCAAGGGGGGAACTAGAGGAGTAACCCATGAACAAGCGTGAGCTGGTCGACGCCATCTCTGACCGGCTGGGCAGCAAGAAGGCCGCAGCCGAGGCCGTCGACGCCATCCTGGAGGCGATCCAGAACGCCGTCGCCAAGGGCGACAAGGTCGCCATCACCGGGTTCGGTTCGTTCGAGAAGGCCGACCGGCCTGCCCGTACGGCCCGCAACCCCGCAACGGGCAAGACCATCGAGGTTCCCGCGACGTCCGTGCCGAAGTTCAAGGCCGGCGCGGACTTCAAGAACCTGGTGGCCGGCAAGAAGTAGCCACGCCGCGTCAGCGCCCGGGACCGTCCGAACGGTCCCGGGCGCTGACGCGTCCACGGGTCAGGTGGGCAGCGGGAACGTCAGGTGGGCAGCGGGAACGTCGACAGCGTCACGGCGGTGACCCGGCCGCCCGGGCCGCCCTCCACCGCGAGGTTCACCCGCTGGCCGAACCGCAGCAGCCGCAGCCCGCCCGCCGCGAACGCGTCCGCGTCGAACGCCAGCTCCGTGCCGTCGTCGAGGAGGACGCTCCCCGACCGGGTCTCCGCGTCGAACGCCTTCACCGTCCCCTGCATGACCGGAACTCTAGGCCACCGAGGGCAGCAGGGCCGCGACCTCGGCGGTGCGGGGGCCGGTGCCGAGCGCGAGGGCCTCGCGGAGGTCCTCCGGAGTGTCGACGTCGCGGCGTACGCTGTCGATGCCGGGCAGGACGATCTCCACGGCGCCGCGGGAACGGTGCGCCGCCCGCGACCCGCCGCCGAACGCCGGGGCGAACGGCACGCCCGGACGGGCCGTGTACAGCGTCGTGCCGACGCCCGCCGCGTCCGGGACGAACGCCTGCGGCGCGGCCGCGGCGGCGTCGAGGACGCGGGCGAGTTCATCCGGCCGCAGCGCGGGAAGGTCCGCTGAGAGGGCGCCGACGCCCGCGTCCGGGAACAGCTCGCGCCCCCGGCCCGCGCCGTGCACCAGCGCCGGGTTCAGGCCGGCGTCCGGCACGTCGGGCACCACGCGGGCGCCGAGGGCGGCGAGCTCGGCCGCCGGAAGGGGATCGTCGGTGACAACGATCACGTCGCGGACCCGGTCGCAGCGCAGCGCCGCCGCGACCGTGTCGGCCGCCACCGCGAGCGCGAGGGCCTCCCGGTGCGGGCCCGCCGCGGCGGACATGCGGGTCTTGGCCCTGGCGAGCACCTTGACGGGGACGACGAGCGACCAGGGCGGGCGGGGCGCGTTCCGCGCGGCGCGGGCCCGTGCTGTTGTAGACATGGCAACTCGACACTATGCGCACGCAACCGCGACACTTGATGACACCCCACGTTCATCCGGGGGATGAAGCGAGGAGGGGAAGGAATGAGGAGGGGACGGGCATGAGCCACGGGTACTCGCCGCGCTGGCGGAAGCTCACCATCGTCATCCTGCGCCCGCTGCTGTTCGGGCTCCTGAAGCGGGACTGGCGCGGCCGGGGCAACGTACCCGGGAAGGGCGGCGTCATCATCGCCGCCAACCACATCTCCGAGTCCGACCCCCTGGCGCTCGCCCACTTCGTCTACGAGTCGGGCCGCTACCCGGTCTACCTGGCCAAGTCCACGCTGTTCGACGTGAAGTTCATCGGCAGCGTGCTGCGCGGCACCGGCCAGATCCCCGTGTACCGCGACCGCGCCGACGCCTCGCTCGCCCTGAAGGACGCGGAGAGGGCGCTGCTAGACGGCGAGTGCCTGATGTTCTACCCGGAGGGCAGCTGCACCCGCGACCCGGAGCTGTGGCCGATGACCGGCCAGACGGGCGTCGCCCGCATGGCGCTGACGACGGGCGCGAAGGTCGTCCCCGTCGCGAGCTGGGGGGCGCACGAGCTGATGCCGTACAAGAAGGGCGAGCAGAAGGGCCTGGCGGGCAGCCTGAAGAAGGGCTTCCACCCGCTGCCCCGCAAGACGATGAAGGTGATCGCCGGGCCGCCGGTGGACCTGTCGGCGTACGAGGGTCTGCCGCTGAGCAAGGAGACGCTGCGCGCCGCCACCGGCGACATCATGGCGGCGATCGCCGGCCTCCTCGGCGAGCTGCGCGGCGAGGAGCCGCCGAAGGAGCGCTACGACCACCACCTGGTGCTGGAGGAGCGCCGCCGCGCCGCGCGGGCCGCGCAGGCCGCCGTGCCGGCGCCCGCGGAGCCGGCCGAGCCGGGGCAGGCCGAGCCGGGGCCGGGCGGCCGCACGCCCGCCGCGCGCGGCACCGCCGACCGGAAGGCGGACGGCTCGTGACCTTCCGTACCGCGGTGATGGGCGCCGGATCCTGGGGGACGACGTTCACCAAGCTGCTGCACGACGCGGGCGGCGACGTCGTCCTGTGGGGCCGCCGCCCCGAGGTCGTCGAGGCGGTCAACGAGCGGCACGAGAACCCCGACTACCTGCCCGGCGTCACGCTGCCGCCGGGCGTCCGCGCCACCCTCGACCCGGCGGAGGCGCTGAAGGGCGCCGACTTCGTCGCGCTCGCCGTGCCCGCGCAGACGCTGCGCGAGAACCTCGGCGCGTGGGTGCCGCACCTGCCGCCGGACGCGGTGCTCGTCAGCCTGATGAAGGGCGTCGAGATGGGCACCGCCCGGCGGATGTCGGAGGTGATCCGCGAGGTCGCCGACGTCCCGCAGGAGCGGGTCGGCGTGTTCTGCGGCCCCAACCTGGCCCGCGAGATCGCGAGCGGGGAGCCGGGCGCGGCCGTCGCCGCCTGCGTGGACGAGGCCGTCGCGCGGCGCCTGCAGGCCGCGACGATGACCCCGTACTTCCGCGTCTACACCTCCACCGACGTGGTCGGCTGCGAGCTCGGCGGCGCGGTGAAGAACATCGTCGCGCTGTGCGTCGGCATGTCGGTCGGGCTCGGCTTCGGCGCCAGCACCCAGGCGCTGCTGATCACCCGCGGGCTCGCCGAGATCGCCCGGCTCGGCGCGGCGCTCGGCGCCGACGAGCACACCTTCGCCGGGCTCGCCGGCATGGGCGACCTCGTCGGGACGTGCATCTCGCCGCTGTCGCGGAACCGGACGTTCGGCGAGAACCTCGGCCGCGGCATGACCCTCGACGAGGTCATCGCCGTCACCAAGCAGACCGCGGAGGGCGTGAAGTCGTCCGAGGCGGTGCTGGAGCTGGCCCGCAAGCACAACGTCGAGATGCCGATCACCGAGGCGGTCACCGCCGTGCTGCACCACGGCATGCCGATCAAGGAGGCGGCGGTCTCGCTGATCTCGCGGTCCCCGAAGCCCGAGCGTTATGGGGTGTGACGTGCCGCCGCCCCGCGTCCCGCCGCGCCCGGCCGCTCGTGGCCGAGCCGGACTGATCACCGGTAGGGTCGGACCTCATGTCCCAGGTTTCTAAGATCCGCGTGGCCGTGGTCTTCGGCGGACGCAGCTCCGAGCACGCGATCTCGTGCGTCACCGCGGGCGCCGTCATGGCCGCCATCGACCGGGACCGGTACGAGGTGGTGCCGATCGGCATCGCCCGCGACGGCCGCTGGGTGCTGCCGCCCGCCGACCTGCCGCTCGCGATCGAGGGCGGCCGGCTGCCCGAGGTGACCGGCGCCGGCAGGGCCCTCGCGCTGCCGTTCGACCCCGACAGCCGCGGGCTGATGGTGGTCCGGCCGGGCGAGGTCCCCGACACGCTCGCCGAGGTCGACGTCGTCCTGCCGCTGCTGCACGGCCCCTACGGCGAGGACGGCACGATCCAGGGCCTGCTCGACCTGGCGGGCGTCCGCTACGTCGGCGCCGGGGTGCTGGCCAGCGCCGTCGGCATGGACAAGGGGTACATGAAGCTCGTCTGGCAGGCGCGCGGCCTGCCCGTCGGCCCGTACGTGCTGGTCGGCGACCGGGAGTGGCGGCGCGAGCGCAAGCGCAAGATCGACGAGATCAAGGAGCTGGGCCTCGCGGACGGCGCCGCGGTGTTCGTCAAACCGGCCCGCGCCGGGTCGAGCATGGGCATCACCCGCGTCACCGACGAGGCCGACCTGGAGGCGGCGGTCGAGGCGGCCCGCGAGCACGACCCGAAGGTGGTCGTGGAGGCCGGGATCGCGGGCCGCGAGGTCGAGTGCGGCGTCCTGCAGGGCGTGGACGACGGCCCGCCCGAGGCGAGCCTGCCCGCCGAGGTGCTGATGGCGGGCGAGCACGACTTCTACGACTTCGAGACCAAGTACCTCGACGGCTCCACCTCGATGGCGATCCCGCCGGACCTGCCGCCCGCCGCGATCGAGGAGGTCCGCCGCGTCGCCGTGCAGGCGTTCGAGGCGCTCGACTGCGAGGGCCTCGCCCGCGTCGACTTCTTCTACACGCCGGACGGCCGGTGGGTCCTCAACGAGATCAACACCATGCCGGGCTTCACCCCCGCGTCGGCGTTCCCGCAGATGTGGGCGGCGACCGGGCTGGACTACCCGGCGCTGGTCGACCGGCTCATCCAGACGGCGCTGAAGCGCTCGACCGGCCTGCGCTAGCCGGGCGCGTCAGCGGTAGGGGAGCCAGGCGCTCTCGTCGAGCGCGGCCGTGCCGGTCGCGCGGGCTCCGTCGTCGGAGAACGTCCACAGGGTGTCGCCGACGACGAGGGAGCGGACGACGCCGCCCGGCTGCCGGATGCGGCCCGCCCGGGTGATGGACGAGCCGGTCACCGTGAGGACGAGCGCCTCCGCGTCGGCCATGCCGTCGCCGCGCGACGCCGGGACGACGGTCAGTCCGGACTTCGGCCAGTACAGGAACGCGTGCGGGTCGAACTCGACCTGGGACGTCGCGCCGGGCAGCGTGTAGGCGGCGATCCTGCGCGGTGCGCCGGAGACGTCGAAGAGGGACACCTGGAGGCCGGTCGTGCGGCCGGACGTCTCGGCGGCCTGGCCGACGCCGAGGAGCCTGCCGCCGCCCGCCGGGTGCAGGTACGCCGAATAGCCGGTGATCTTGAGTTCGCCGGTGCGGCGGGGGCGGCGAGGGTCGGTGAGGTCCACCGCGTACAGCGGGTCGGTCCGCCGGAACGTCACGACGTAGGCGGTGGCGCCGAGGAACCGGACGGCGTGGATCCGCTCGCCCTTGCCGAGCCCGTCGAGCCGTCCGACCTGGTCGAGGCGGGCGCCCCGCTGGGCGAGGACGTGCACCGAGCTCTGCGACTTGGCGCCGTCCCGGTCGGTGGTCGTGGCGAGCCGGAGGTTCCCGCCGTGCTCGGACATCGCGTACTGGTTGAGCAGGAACCCCTTGACGGACCCTGACGCGGCGTAGCGCGGGCGCCCGCTCCCGCCCAGGTCGAACTTGTAGATGTCGGTGTGCGGCTCGGGGCGCTTCTTGGTCGACCACCTGAACAGCTCCGGCGGCATGCCCGTGACGTACAGGCTCTTACCGTTGCCGTAGATGGTGGAGCCGTCCGCGGTGACCGCGATGGGCTGCGGGTCACCGAGCCCCTTGCCCAGATCCAGAGTGAGCACGGTCAGCATCGACGAGCCCTTGTACGAGGACGGGCGGCTGACCTGGTCGCAGGGCGCGCGGTACGCCCTGCCGTCGCCGAGGGTGAACGCCGGGAGCCAGGCGTCGAGCGGGGCCTTCCAGACCTCCACCCGGTTCTCCTCGATCGCGTCCTCCCGGCCCGTCCCGCCGGGGAAGGCGATCCGCGGCTCCGACCGCACCACGACGCGCACCGTCGAGCCGCTCTGCCGCGCGTCCAGGTACTGGACGTCGGAGTCCATCGTCCCGATGATCTTCGGCGGGCCGGCGAGGTCGACCAGCGTGAGCCGCATGGCGCGGCCGGTGTACCCGGGCGGCGGCGCGTCGCCGGCGTAGGACGGTGCGCGGTTCGTCAGCACGAGCGCGCGGTCGCCGCTGAGCAGAAGTTCGGCGCGGTCGAACCGGCCGGAGCCCGGCAGGTCCAGCGTGTGGGCGATCTTGCGGGTGGCGGGGTCGATGACCCGGAGGCGGCCGGCGGCGACCGCCACGATCCGGCGGCCGTCGGTCTTGACGCGGTCGGGCTCGTCCGCGCCCGGCTCGTGGGCGTTCGTCGCCGAGTGCTCCTGCGGCCCGGCGGCCTCGGCGGGCAGCCGGCCGCCCTTGCTCAGCGCCCAGGTCCCGTCCGCCGGCAGCATCGGCGCGTCGCTCAGCCCGTCCGGGCCGACCCGGTCGACGGTGGCGCGGCGCAGGTCGTCGAGCAGCGCGTCGCACCCGGCGTAGGCGACGAGCCGCACCGCCGGCGCCGGGTCGGGGCGCGGCCCGGACGGGGGCGTACCGGAGCAGCCGGCCGCCAGGAGCGTCACTGCGGCCGTTGCCGAGATTCGACCCCGCATGGACGTTGGACGCCCGTACCGGTCGCCCGGTTTCCGTTATTCGTCCTTTTTCTTCCGCTGCTGCTTCTCGTGCTTCGCGATGAGGGTGTCGATCTGGACGCTCAACCGCGAGCCGAGCGGCCAGCCGATGTAGTGGGTCAGGAAGATGCCGATCTCGCGGAGCTCGTCCGGCGACAGCTCGCCGTTGCCGAGCGCCGCCGGGATCTGGATGTCCAGGACGTCGTTCAGCCCCTGCCCCGCGAGGGCGCCGACGAGCAGCAGCCGCCGGTCCCGCATGCTCAGCCCGGGACGCGTCCAGATGTCGCCGAACAGGTGGTCGACGGTGATGCCGAAGAAGTCGCCCGGCCCGTCCCCGACCTCCCAGCCGTAGACCTGCCGCATCATCTCCAGCCCGCGCTCGCGCCGCTCATCCATGGCTTTCTCCCCTCGGCAAGCCCAGCCCGGGGCCGAACCGGTCGCGGGCGATCCGGGCGAGCGGGACGTCCACCCCGAGCTCGTCCGCCAGTTCCAGGGCGAGGGACAGGTCCTTCTCGCCGAGGTCCCGGGTGTGGCACAGGATGTCGTACAGGTCGTCGCCCGGCTCCAGCGGCGCGGTCGTCGGGCGCAGCATGATCGAGCCGGCGCCGCCGGTGATCGCGTCGGTGTGCCGGACGACCCGCCCGAGCTTGCGCAGCGACACCCCGGACGCCTCCGCGAGCCGCTGCGCCTCGGCGGCGGCGGTGAACGAGATGAAGTGCAGCATGTTGCGGGCCAGCTTCGCGCGGGTGCCCGCGCCCACCGGCCCCATGTGCAGGACGAGGTCCGCCCACGCGCCGAACGGCTCCCGGCAGCGCTCGAACGCCTCGTCCGTCCCGCCGACCATCACCGCGAGGGTGCCCGCGCTCGCCCCCATGAAGCCGCCGCTGACCGGCGCGTCCACGACCTCGATCGAGTAGCGCCGGGCCCGCGCCGCGAGGTCCTCGGCCGTCGCCGCCCGGATCGTCGAGTGGATCGCCAGCACCGTGCCCGGACGGGCCGAGGCGAGCACCTCCGCGCCCACCTCGCGCACCTGCGCGTCGTCCCGCACCATGACCGACACCAGGTCGGCGTGCGCGGCGGCCTCGGCGACGCTCTTGGCCGCCCGTGCGCCCGCCTTCACCAGCGGCGCCACCGCCTCCGGGCGCGCGTCGTGGACGACCAGGCCCGCGCCGGTCAGGTGCCCGGCCATGGGGGCGCCCATCTGGCCGAGCCCGATGAACGCGACCGTCATGCGTGCTCCGTGCGGGGGGACGACCCCCCGCGCCCCCCGGTTCGCGTCGCTCATGCCCTGAACACCTCGCCGCCGTCCACATTGATGATCTGGCCGGTGATCCAGGCGGCGTCGTCGGACAGCAGGAACAGGCACGCGCCGACGAGGTCCTCGGGGGCGCCCATCCGCTTGAGCGCCATCTTGTCCTGGACGATCTTCTGCGACATGTTGCCGGGCACGACCGTCCGGTTGGCCTCGGTGTCGATCGGACCGGGGGCGATCGCGTTGACGCGGATGTTCATGCCGCCCAGCTCGTGCGCGAGCTGCTGCGTCAGCCCGTTGACGCCGACCTTCGCCAGCCCGTAGAAGCCGGAGTACTGCCACGCCGCCGTGGACGACTGGTTCACGATGGAGCCGCCGCCGCGCTCCTGCATGTGGGGGTAGCAGGCGCGCGCGCACAGCAGCGCACCGTCCATGTTCACGGACATGAACTTCTTGTAGTAGTCCCAGTCGACGGTGAAGAGGAAGTCCAGCTTCATCGTCCCGAAGATGGCGGCGTTGTTGACGAGGTGGTCGATCCCGCCGAACCGCTCCTTCGCGGCCGCCGCCATGGCCTCCACCGACGCGGGGTCGGACACGTCCGTCCGGATGAACAGCCCCTTGACGTCGTCGGCCACGCCCTGCCCGCGCTCGTCCACGTCGGCGACGACGACCTGCGCGCCCTCCGCCGCCAGCGCCCGCGCGTACGCCTCGCCGATGCCCTGCGCGGCCCCGGTGACGACCGCGACCTTTCCCTCGAACCTCACAAGCCCTCCGCGATCGCCTTGGTCTCCAGGTACTCCTCGAACCCGGCCACGCCCATCTCGCGGCCGATGCCCGACTGCTTGTAACCGCCGAACGGGACGTCCGCGCTGTACCAGACGCCGCCGTTCACGCTGACCGTCCCGGTGCGCAGCCGCCGCGCGACCGCGCGCGCCCGCTCCAGGTCACCGCCGTGCACCGCGCCCGACAGCCCGTAGGGCGAGTCGTTCGCGATCCGCACCGCGTCGTCGTCGCCGTCGTGCGGCAGGAGGACCAGCACCGGGCCGAAGATCTCCTCCCGCGCCGCGCGGGCCTCGTTCGTGAGGCCGGTGATCAGCGTCGGCTCGATCCAGAAGCCCTTGTCGCGGCCCTCCGGGCGTCCGCCGCCGCACGCGAACGAGCCGCCCTCCTCGACCGCGAGCTCCAGGTAGCCCTCGATCCGCTCGCGCTGCCTCGCGGAGATCACCGGGCCGCAGATCGTCCGGTCGTCCTGGGGGTCGCCGACGCCGAGCTTGGCCAGCGTCCCCGCCGTGATCTCGGCGGCCTCCGCGTAGCGCTCGCGCGGGACGAGGATCCGGGTGGTGATCGCGCAGCCCTGCCCGGCGTGCGCGACCCCGGAGAACGCCGCGTACGAGCACGCCGCCCGCAGGTCGGCGTCGTCCAGCACGATGAACGCCGACTTGCCGCCGAGCTCCAGGAAGACCCGCTTGAGGGTGCCGGCCGCGCTCGCCATCACCTCCCGTCCCGTCGCGGTGGAGCCGGTGAACGACACCAGGTCGACGCGCGGGTCCCGGGTCAGCTGGGCGCCGAGCCCGTGGTCGGACGACGTCACCACGTTGACGACGCCCGCCGGGATGTCGGTCTCCTCCGCGATCACCTCGCCGAGCACCGCCGCGCACCACGGGGTGTCGGGTGCGGGCTTCAGCACCACCGTGTTCCCCGCCGCGAGCGCGGGGCCCAGCTTGGCCAGGTTGATCTGGTGCGGGAAGTTCCACGGGGTGACGGCGCCGACGACGCCCGCCGCCTCCCGGCGCACCCGCCGGTGGCTGGCCATCCCCATCGGCTCGGCCCGGCCGAGGTCGCGCTCCCACGCGTAGGACTCGACCAGGTCGGCGAACCAGCCCAGGTCGTCGACGGGCGCGTCGAGCTGGGCCCCGAACGTCAGGAAGCGGGGCGCGCCGACCTCCCGGATCGTCAGGTCGCGCAGCTCGTCGGCGCGCCGCCGCAGGCCGTCCCGGAGCTGGCGCAGGCAGCGCGCCCGGAACGCGTGGTCGGTCGCCCAGCCGGTCTCGTCGAACGCGCGGCGGGCGGCGCCGATCGCGCGGTCCATGTCGGCGGGGGCGGCGTCGGCGGCGGTGCCGAGCACCTCCTCGGTCGCGGGGTTGATCGTCTCGAAGGCGCCGCCCGTCCCGGGGACGAGCCGCCCGTCCAGCAGAAGCAAGCGATCGGTAGTTCTGGACACTTGTCCAGACTACAGTTCAGCCCCGCCCGGAGCGCAAGGGCCCGGCGCCGGGCGGTGCCGGGCCGGGACGGCCGGACGGGCCGCGCGAGGTGTCCGGATATGCCAGGCTTGGAGGGTTGACCGCCGTCCCGAGGAGAACGTCCGTGCCGCACGCCGACCTGCCGGAGCGCATCGGCCCCTACCGGGTCGTGGACCGCCTCGGGGAGGGCGGCATGGGCACGGTGTACGCGGGCCTGGACGCGTCCGGGCGCAAGGTCGCCCTCAAGGTGATCCGGCGGGAGTTCGCCGCCGACCGGCAGTACCGCGCGCGGTTCCAGGCGGAGGTCGCGGCGGCGCAGCGCGTCCGCCCCTTCTGCACGGCGCCCGTCCTGGACGCCGACCCCGCCGCGGACCCGCCCTACCTGGTCACCGAGTTCGTCAACGGGCCGAGCCTCGACGCCGCCGTGGCGAAGGACGGCCCGCTGCGCGGCGCCGACCTGGAGGCCGTCGCGGTCGGCATCGCGACCGCGCTCACCGCCATCCACGACGCGGGCGTCGTGCACCGCGACCTGAAGCCCGCCAACGTGCTGCTGTCCACGTTCGGTCCGCGCGTCATCGACTTCGGCATCGCCCGGTCCGTGGACGGCACCCGCCTCACCGCGACCGGCGGCATCGTGGGCACGCCCGCGTTCATGTCGCCCGAGCAGTTGGACGGCCGCGGCGCGGGCCCCGCGTCGGACGTGTGGGCGTGGGGCGCGACCGTGGCGTTCGCGGCGCGCGGCGGGACGTGCTTCGGCGGCACCTCGATCCCGGCGGTCATCCACCAGATCGTCAGCGGCGAGCCCGACCTGAGCGGCCTGGACGGCATGCTGCTCGGCGCGGTCCGGGCGGCGCTCGCCAAGGACCCGGCGCGGCGGCCGTCCGCGCAGGCGCTGCTGGACGGCCTGATCTCCAGCGGCGTCCGGCAGGACGCCCGCGCGCCCGTCCGGCAGCTCACCCGGGCGCCGTCACAACCCACCCAGCCGCCGTCTCGGCCCGCCCAGCCGCCGCAGCACCCCCGGGCGGCCGGTGCGCACACGTCCTCGATCGTCCCGCCGCCGGCGCCGCCGCTCGCCGCGGGGGAGGCGGAGGCGCTGGTCGAGCAGCAGTACCGGCACGCGGCGCAGGCCGGCGACCCCTCCGCGATGCGCAGCCTCGCGGTGCTCCTGAACGGCCAGGGGCGCACGGCCGAGGCGGAGTCCTGGACGCGTTACGCCGACGCGATCGCCGCCCGCTCGGCCGTGTACGGGCAGCAGCACACCGGTCATCACGGACACCAGACGCCGCCTCCGCACCCGTACGCGGCGCCGCCGGGCAAGCCGCCGATGAACAGCCTCGCGATCTACGCGGTGTCCATGGGCGCGGTCGGGCTGATCACGTGCGGGCTGCCGTCCATCCCCGCGATCATCGCCGGGCACCTGGCGTGGGTGCGGGTGCGGCGCTCCGGCGAGCGCGGGCTCGGCCTCGCGGTGACCGGGATCGCGCTCGGCTGGATCATGGTCGCGTTCTGGGCGCTGGTCGCCTTCGGCTGGTCCCTGCCCGACGAGACCTGACCGCCGGAAAACCCGTTGCGGCCGTCCCGCCGCCGATGGCACCGTGGACGTCGTCGGCCCGCACACGACGGCTGAGAGGAGGACCGGCCATGGCTCTGGAGCAGTATCGACTTCGACTGCCCTCGGCGTCGCACGCCCGCCCCGGCCGGTATCCCGCCTTCTAAGGATCCCCCGGCCGAGCCGCCGCGAGTGACGCCACCTCGCGACCACGCGGCTCTACCCCAACCGGCAGAGGGACCACTCTCAGGAAGTGGACGTTCCGGGTTCGACTCCCGGGAGCCGCACGCCTCCGTAGTCCAACGGTAGAGACAGCGGCATGAGGTGCCGTGTGCTGGGGGTTCGAATCCCTCCGGAGGTACGACAACGTCAAGGGGCGGCGCCGACGCTCGGAGAGTCGGGCCTGGCTGTAACCCAGGTGCTTTGCGCTGAGTGGGTTCGAATCCCACCCGCCCCACCTCGACACCACCTGCCGTCCTCCCGCCGGCCCGGCCGCGTGCCGCCGTTGCGCATCCCGCATCGCTGAACTAATGTCTGGACACGTGTCCGGAAACCAGGAGCTGACGACCGAGCCCACCCGCCGCCGCCTCACCGAGCGGCAGGCCGACACGGTGCGGCGGCTGACCGACGCCGCCGTGGAGGAGGTCGGCGAGACCGGCTACGAGGGACTGACCGTCCGCAACGTGGCCAGGCGCGCCGGGGTCGCCCCCGCGACCGCCTACACCTACTTCGCCTCCAAGAACCATCTCATCACCGAGGTGTTCTGGCGGCGGCTCAGCGCGCTGCCGCCGGTGGAGGCCGACGGCACGCTGCTCGAACGCGTGGTGGAGGTGCTGCGCGAGATCGCCCTGCTGGTGTCGGACGAGCCGGAGCTGGCGGCGGCGTGCACCACCGCGCTGCTCGGCACCGACCCCGACGTCCGGGAACTGCGGGTGCGGATCGGCGTCGCGATCCGCGAGCGGCTGCGGGCCGCGCTCCGCGACCACGACGACCCCAAGATCCTCGGCGCGCTGGAGCTGGCCTACACCGGCGCGCTCGTGCACGCGGGCATGGGCTACACGTCCTACGCCCGCATGGCCGACCGGCTCGCCGAGATGGCAGAGCTCATCCTGCCCGAACCCCCCGAGTGAGGTGACGGCCGTGGACCCTGCTGCGCAGGTCTCCTACAGCCCGTTCGACTACGCCGTCCACGAGGACCCCTACCCCCTCTACGCGCGCCTCCGCGAGGAGGCGCCCCTCTACCGCAACGACGAGATCGGCTTCTGGGCGCTGTCCCGGCACGCGGACGTCGCGGCGGCGTTCCGCGACCACGGCACGTTCTCCAACTCCCACGGCGTCTCGGTGGAGCCGAGCGCCTGGGGCCCCCACGCGCACCGGACGATGTCGTTCCTGGCGCTCGACCCGCCACGCCACACGCGGATGCGCGCCCTGGTGTCCAAGGGCTTCACGCCGCGGCGGGTCAAGGAGATGCAGGACGGCATCCGCGCGCTGACCCTCCGCCATCTGGAGCCCGCCCTGGAGAAGGGCGAGTTCGACTTCGTCTCCGACTTCGCCGGGCTGCTGCCCATGGACGTCATCTCCGAGATGATGGGCGTCCCCGAGGCCGACCGGGTCGAGGTCCGCCGCCTCGCCGACACGGTCGTGCACCGCGAGGAGGGCCTCAACGACGTCCCGCCCGCCGGGATGGACGCCGCGCTCACCCTCGTCGGCTACTACCAGGACATGGTCGCCGAACGGCGCCGCACGCCCGCCGCCGACCTGACCTCGGCGCTGCTGGAGGCCGAGCTCGACGGCGACCGGCTGGACGACACCGAGGTCATCGCGTTCCTGTTCCTGATGGTCGTCGCCGGCAACGAGACCACGACCAAGCTCCTCGCCAACGCCCTGTACTGGGGGGCGCGCAACCCCGACCAGGCGGCGAAGCCCCTCGGCGACCCGGCACGGGTCGACGACTGGGTGGAGGAGACGCTCCGTTACGACACCTCCAGCCAGATGCTGGCCCGGAAGGTCGTGAAGGACGTCGAACTGCACGGCCGGCGGGTCCCCGCGGGCGACCGGATGCTGCTGCTCGTCGGATCCGCCAACCGCGACCCGCGCGTGTTCGCCGACGCCGACGCCTACGACCTCGACCGCGACACCTCCCAGCTCGTCAGCTTCGGCGGCGGCCGGCACTTCTGCCTCGGCGCCAACCTGGCCCGGCTGGAGGCGCGGATCGCGCTGACGGAGTTCGTCCGGCGCGTCCGGTCCTACGAGGTCGACCACGCGAACGCCGAGCGGGTCCACTCGGTGAACGTGCGCGGCTTCGCGTCCCTGCCCGTCCGCGTGGAGGTGCGGTGATGCCCAGGTTCGACCCCCATCCCGAGCGGCGGCCCGCCGTCGTGGCCGGCGCGTCGTCCGGGATCGGCGCGGCGACGGCGACCGCGCTGGCGATGGCCGGGCACCCGGTCGCGCTCGGCGCGCGGCGCCTCGACAAGTGCGAGGAACTGGCCGCGACGATCCGGGCCGGCGGGGGAGAGGCGTTCGCGCACCCGCTGGACGTCGCCGACGCCGACTCCGTCAAGGCGTTCGCGGCCGCCGCCGGCGACGCCCTCGGCCCGATCGAGGTCGTCGTGTCCGGTGCCGGCGACCTGGCCGCCGGGCGGCTCCACGAGATCGGCTCCGACGCGTTCGCCGCGCAGATCGAGGTCCACCTCGTCGGCGCGCACCGGCTCGTGTCGCACTTCGTTCCGGGGATGGTGGGACGGCGGCGCGGCGACATCGTGTTCATCTCGTCCGACACCGTCCCCGCCCCGCGCTCCTGGACGGGCGCCTACGTCGCCGCCAAGAACGGCGTCGAGGGCATGGCCCGCACGATGCAGATGGAACTGGAGGGGACGGGCGTCCGCGCGTCCATCGTCCGGCCCGGCCCCACCGCGACCGGCATGGGCATGACGTGGGACGCCGACACCACCGGCGCCGTCCTGGAGGACTGGGTGAAGTGGGGCCACGCCCGCCACCCGTACTTCCTGCGCCCCTCCGACGTCGCCGCCGCCGTCGCCGCGATCGTCGCGACCCCGCGCGGCGCCCATCTCCGGCTCGTCGAAGTTCAGCCCGAAGCCCCCCTGGAGGAGTCATGACAGCGTTGGTGGAGCCGCGCACCGTGTCGGGCGGGCCCGACCACCTGGAGGAGCTGCGCTCGGACCCGATCGGGCTGATGCGCCGGGTCCGGGAGGAGTGCGGCGACGTCGGCGAGTTCGTGCTCGCCGGGCGGCGGGTCGTGCTGCTGTCGGGCGCCGAGGCCAACGAGTTCTTCTTCCGCGCCCCCGACGAGGAGCTCGACCAGGCCGAGGCGTACCCGTTCATGACGCCGATCTTCGGCGAGGGCGTGGTGTTCGACGCCACCCCCGAGCAGCGCCGCGAGGCCCTGCACAACCAGGCGCTCAAGGGCTCGTTCATGAAGGGCCACGCCGCGACGATCTCCGCCGAGGTCGACCGGATGATCGCCGGCTGGGGCGACGAGGGCGAGATCGACCTGCTCGACTTCTTCGCCGAGCTGACGATCTACACCTCGTCGGCGTGCCTGATCGGGCGCAAGTTCCGCGAGCAGCTCGACCGCCGGTTCGCCGACCTGTACCACGACCTCGAACGCGGCACCGACGCCATCGCCTACGTCGACCCGCACGCCGACATCGAGAGCTTCCGTAAGCGGGACGCCGCGCGGGCCGCGCTCGTCGAGCTCGTCCAGGGGATCATGGACGGCCGGGACCCGCGCCCGCCGAAGGAGGACCGCGACCTCCTCGACGTCCTGATGTCCATCAAGGACCCGGACGGGACGCTGAAGTTCGACGCCGACCAGGTCACCGGCATGTTCATCTCGATGATGTTCGCCGGGCACCACACCACGTCCGGCACCGCCGCCTGGACGCTCATCGAGCTGCTCCGCCACCCCGAGGTGCTGAGCGGCGTCGTCGAGGAACTGGACGAGCTGTACGCCGACGGCCGCGAGGTCTCCTTCCAGGCGCTGCGCGCCATCCCCCGGCTGGAGTCGGCGATCAAGGAGGCGCTGCGGCTGCACCCGCCGCTGATCCTGCTGCTGCGAGTCGCGCAGTCCGACCAGGAGGTGCTCGGCCACCGCATCCCCGCCGGGACGATGGTCGGCTGCAGCCTCGCCGTCTCCAACCGCATCGAGAGCGACTTCCCCGACCCGGACGCGTTCGTCCCCGACCGCTACATCGCGCCCCGCGAGGAGGACCTCCTCAACCGCTGGACGTGGGTGCCGTTCGGCGCCGGCCGGCACCGCTGCGTCGGCGCGAACTTCGCGATGATGCAGCTCAAGGCCATCTTCTCGGTGCTGCTGCGGGACTGGGAGTTCGAGGCGGCGCAGCCGCCGGAGACCTACCGCAACGACCACTCCAAGATGGTCGTCCAGCTCGCCCAGCCGTGCGCCGTCCGCTACCGCAGGAGGCGGCGGTGAGGGTCGAGGCCGACCTGGACCTGTGCCAGGGCCACGCCATGTGCGAACTGGAGGCCCCCGACGTCTTCGAGGTCCCGCACAAGGGCAAGGTGCGGGTCCTCGACGCCGAACCGCCCGACGACCTGCGCCCCGAGGTCGCCGCCGCCGTCCGCTACTGCCCCACCCAGGCCCTCAGACTGCTGGAGACGTGATGCCCTCGTTCCCCCGTGAAGAGCTCGACGCGATGGTCGAGCACTGGCTGGCCGAGAACCGCCGCTGCGAGGAGGCCGGCGACTGGCGTCCGCTGGCCGACCTCTACACCGAGGACGCCACCTACGGCTGGAACATCGGCCCCGACCAGGACTTCATGGCCGTCGGCCGGGACGAGATCCGCGACCTCGCGCTCGGCTCGGAGATGGGCGGCCTCGACGGCTGGACGTACCCGTACCAGAGCATCCTCGTCGACGAGGTGAAGGGCGAGGTCGTCGGGTTCTGGAAGCAGGTCGCCGACGCCGCCCGCCCCGACGGGACGCCCTACGAGGTGCTCGGCATCGGCGGGTCCTGGTTCCGCTACGCCGGGAACCGGCGGTGGTCGTGGCAGCGCGACTGGTTCGACCTCGGCAACGTCACCTCGGTGTTCGTGGAGATGATGAAGGCGGGGGTGCTGTCGGACGGGATGAAGCGGCGTCTCGACCGGGCCGCGGCCGGCGAGCCGATCCCCGGCTACTACCGGCGCGGCGAGAGCCCCGTCCCGATCTGGTGACCGCGGGCCCGGCCGGGTGACCGCGGCCGGCGGGTCAGATCTGGCCCTCCGGCTTCGGCGGGATCGTCGCCTTGATCGACGGCCCGAGCTCGATCAGCACGTCCCCGGCCGGGTTGTACTTCGGCGGCACCGTCACCTCGACGTACGCCTGCCGGCCGACCGCGGTGAAGGTGACCGGTCGGTCGGCGGGCACCCCGAACCAGTCGACCCCGTTGATCGTCACCAGCTCGGACGCGGGCTGCAGCGCCGCGGGCCGGGGCACGCCGCAGCGCAGCGCGATCGCGGGCGACCCCCACGCGGCGGTGAGCGGCGAGTCGGGGGAGGTGTCGCGGCGCTCCTGCCCGCGCACCTTCGCGGGCAGCCGCAGGCCCTCGCACAGCCGCGCGACGGCCGCGTCGGGGCTCGGCACGGGCACCTGCACGGCGCCGTCGCCGCAGGCCGCGGCCAGCACCATCGGCCCGGCGAGCAGCACCGCCGCGAGGCGCCGCCGCCCCGCTCCCCCCGGAAAGACCATCTAGATGTGCACGATCGGGCAGGTGAGCGTGCGGGTGATGCCCTCGATCGCCTGGATCTGCGCCACCACGAGCCTGCCCAGCTCGTCGACGTTGCGCGCCTCCGCGCGGACGATCACGTCATAGGGCCCCGTGACGTCCTCCGCCAGGGTGACGCCCGTCACGCCGGAGATGTGGCTCGCCACCTCGGCGGCCTTACCGACTTCGGTCTGGATGAGGATGTAGGCCTGCACCATCACGTCCTCCCCAAGCGGAGAATCTGCCGTCGGACGGTTCACCGTATCGTGTTACGCGCCGTCGCGGGGTTCCGGGGTGCCGGGTGCCCCGGCGGGGCGGCGCGAGCAGGCGGAACACGGGGGAACGGACGCGGATGGGCACGATCGGCGAGCTGGGCGAGTTCGGATTGATCGACCGGCTGACGCGGCGGCTGCCGCAGGGCCCGGCGGTCCGGCTCGGCCCCGGCGACGACGCGGCCGTGGTCGCCGCGCCGGACGGGCGCGTCGTCGCCACCACCGACCTGCTCGTGCAGGGGCGGCACTTCCGCCTCGACTGGTCCGGTCCGTACGACATCGGGCGCAAGGCCGCCGCGCAGAACCTCGCCGACGTCGTCGCGATGGGCGCCCGGCCGACCGCCCTCCTGGTCGGCTTCGCGGCCCCGCCCGAGACCCCCGCGGACTGGGCGGAGGCGCTGTACGACGGGCTCGCCGACGAGTGCCGCGCCGCCGGGGCCTCGGTCGCGGGCGGCGACGTCGTGTCCGCGCCGCGGATCACCCTCGCGATCACCGCGCTCGGCGATCTCGGCGGCGCGGCGCCGCTCACCCGGTCCGGCGCCCGCCCCGGCGACGCCGTCGCCGTCCGCGGCAGGCTCGGCTACGCCTCCGCCGGCCTCGCACTGCTCACCGAAGGGCGCGACGGGCCCGCCGAGCTGATCGCCGCGCACCGGCGCCCCGAACCGCCCTACGAGGCCGGGGACGAGGCCCGCGCCCACGGCGCCACCGCCCTGCTGGACGTGTCGGACGGGCTCGTCCAGGACCTCGGCCACATCGCCGACGCCGGCGGCGTGCGCATCGAGATCGACTCCGCGGCCGTGCCCGTCCCGGAGATCCTCGGCCCCGACGGGCTGAGGCACGCGCTCACCGGCGGCGAGGACCACGCGTTCGCCGCGACGTTCCCGGGCGCCGTCCCGGCGTCCTGGTCGCGGATCGGGACCGTGGCGGCGGGTTCGGGAGTGCGCGTGGACGGCCGCGAACCGCCGCCCGGCGCGTGGGACCATTTCGCCGTCTGAACGGCGGGTGCACGCACCGCGTACAGCCGTGTGCGTTGACGCATCCGGTAGGCAGGTTTGGGGCTGGTTTGGTATACATCCTGTGATCGAAGAGGGATGGGATGGGACGACACACGAGGCACGAGCGACCGGACGATGAACCCGTACCGGGCGCCTCGGCATCCCGGGAGCCGTACTACGCGGCTCCGGTCGACCCGTCCTACCAGGCGTTCTCCGGGCCCACCGACGACCGGGTCTTCGTGTCGTCGTACGAACGGCCCAGGTCGGGGCCTCCGCCCGCCCCGGAGGGGTACCGCTTCGACCCGCTGCCCGGGGACTACCCCGGCGACCATCCCGGCGCTCCCGACCCCGCCTACGCTCCCGAAGACCCCCTCGACGGGCCGCTCGACCGGCCCCAGGCGGGCGCCGCCCCCGAACCCGACGGCGGGCGCGGCCTCACGAAGTTCATCGCGAAACTCCCGCTCCCGCTGCTGCCGATCGTCGCGCTCGTCGTCGCGGTCGGATCGGTCTCCTACGCGCTGAGCACGCAGCAGATATCGCTCAACTTCGCGGGCGGCGGCGGCGCCCCCCGCGACACGCAGAGCAACCCCCGCGACAGCCAGGTCTCCCAGCGCGGGCCGGGGGAGCGCGCCGGACGCGGCAACGCCCGCGCCGACGGCCTGGTCATCTCCTTCAAGGTCGCCTCGAAGCGGCCCGGCGGCTTCAAGGCCACCGCGACCATCGCCAACAAGGGTCAGGCGCCCGTCCCGAAGTGGGCCCTCGCCTTCAAGATCCCCGACGCGTCGGTCACCGCGATCAGCGGCGCCACCGTCGTGCGGACCGGGTCCCTCGCCTTCGTCCGGGGCCGCAGCGCGATCGCTCCCGGCGACACCGTCCGCCTCGTGTTCACCGCGCAGGGCACCGCCTCCAAGCCGACCACCTGCGTGCTGAACAAGCTCCCCTGCGCCCTGATCTGAGCAAACGCCGAAACCACCATAAGGTGGACGGCATGTCGCATACTTCGTCCGCGTCGAAGACCCCGCCCCTCGCGCTCACCATCGCGGGCTCGGACTCCGGCGGCGGCGCCGGCATCCAGGCGGACCTGAAGACCATGCTCGCCCACGGCGTCCACGGGATGAGCGTCATCGCCGCCGTCACCGCGCAGAACTCCCTCGGCGTCCAGGGCTACTGGGAGCTCCCGCCCGAGGCGGTGCGCGCGCAGCTCGACTCCGTCCTGTCCGACATCGGCGTGCACGCGATCAAGACCGGCATGCTGGCCTCCACGGCACTGGTCGAGATCGCCGCCGAGGCCATCGCCGCCACCGACGCGCCCGCCGTCGTCGACCCGGTCGGCGTCTCCAAGCACGGCGACTCGCTGCTCGCGCCCGACGCGGTCGACGCCGTCCGCACCGCCCTGCTCCCGGTCGCGACCGTCGTCACGCCGAACCTGTACGAGGTCGAGCAGCTCACCGGCGTCAAGGTGGTGGACGAGTCCGGTCTGCGCGAGGCCGCCGAGGCGGTCAAGGCCCTCGGCCCGCGCTGGGTGCTGATCAAGGGCGGCCATCTCCCCGGCGAGCCCGCCGACCTGCTGTTCGACGGCGAGCACGAGCACCGCTTCACCGCGCCGAGGCACGACAACCGCCACACCCACGGCACCGGCTGCACGCTCGCGTCCGCGATCGCGTCCAACCTGGCCCTGGGCGATGACGTCCCCACGGCGGTCGCGAAGGCCAAGCAGTACGTGACGGGCGCCATCGCCGCGGGCTTCCCCCTGGGCAGCGGCATCGGCCCGGTAGACCACGCCTGGCGCCACCGCCCCTGACCACCACACCCCGGCCGCGCGCGGGCTCGGCCGGGGTGGCTTTTGTGTCCGGGCATGCGAAAGTCGGCCCATCGGGTTCGATGGGCCGACTCGGAGTCCTGTGCGGTTGTGGCGCCGCCGGGGCGGGTCAGACCGTCGGCTTGACGATCTTGCCGGCCTTGATGCAGGACGTGCAGGCGTTGATGCGCTTGGTGCTGCCGTTCACGACGGCGCGCACGCGCTGGATGTTGGGGTTCCAGCGGCGCGGGGTGCGGCGGTGCGAGTGGGAGACGCGCATGCCGAAACCGGGTCCCTTGCCGCAGACGTCGCAGACGGAAGCCACGGGAAACTCCAAGTGGTATCGATGCTCTGACCGGAGCGCCGCCCCGGTGCCGCCGGCGGGGCGGGCCGGGCATCATGGGTGCTCACTGACGAGCGCCTCGGACGAGGCGCACGGATCAGATTAGCCGACAGCCAGTCGGTAGGCGAATCGCGGATGGGGAGGGGAGCGGTCTTTGGGCGAGGTCCTCGACGGTCCGGCGGTGCGCCGGTGGTGCCGGCTGGCGGCGGACGCGCTCGGCCGCACCAGGGGCGAGATCGACGCGCTCAACGTGTTCCCCGTGCCGGACGGCGACACCGGCACCAACCTGCACCTGACCGTGATCGCGGCGGCGGAGGCGCTGGACGCGCTGCCAGCCGCCGCGGGCTCCGCCGAGACGTGGCGGGCGCTCGCGCGCGGCGCGCTGCTCGGTGCGCGGGGCAACTCCGGTGTGATCCTCAGCCAGGTGTTCCGGGGCCTCGCCGACGTCCTCGGCCCGCTGGCGGCGCCGCCGGACGGCGCGGCGTTCGCCGGGGCGCTCGGGCACGCCTCCGAGCTGGCCCGGGGCGCCGTCGAGCATCCGGTGGAGGGGACGATCCTCAGCGTCCTCGCCGAGGCCGCCGAGGCGGGGGCGGCCGGCGGGGCCGGGCTCCCGGCGGCGTGCCGGTGCGTCGCGGACGGGGCCCGGCGGGCGCTGCGCCGCACCACCGGCCAGCTGGACGTGCTGGCCCGCAGCGGCGTGGTCGACGCGGGCGCGGCCGGGCTCTGCGTGGTCCTCGACGCCCTGGCCGCCGTGGTCACCGAGGAGTACCCCGAGCGGTACGAGGTGCCCGCGCGCGCCGCCGCGACGGCGCCCCCGCCCGAGCGCCCGGAGCCGCAGGGCCCCGGCTACGAGGTGATGTACCTGCTCGACGCGCCGGACGGCGCCGTCCACGACCTGCGCGGACGGCTCGACGGCCTCGGGGACTCGCTCGTCGTGGTCGGCGGCGACGGGCTGTGGAACGTCCACGTCCATGTGGACGACGCCGGCGCCGCGATCGAGGCGGGCATGGCGGCCGGGCGCCCGCACCGCATCCGCGTCAGCTGCCTGCACGCGGGCCCGGAGGAGCCGCACGCCCCGCACACCGGCCGCGCGGTGATCGCCGTGACCGCCGCGGGCGGGCTCGCCGCGCTGTTCGAGGAGGGCGGGGCGCGGGTCGTCCGCCGCGAGCCGGGCGCGGTCCCGCCCCTCGCGGTGCTGGCGGAGGCGATCCTGGCGGCGGGCGACGAGGTGGCCGTGCTGCCGAACGAGCCCGAGGTCCTCGCGCTCGCCGAGGCCGCGGCGGAGCGGGCGCGGGACGGCGGCGCGCGGATCGCGGTGGTGCCGACCAAGGCGTCCGTCCAGGGGCTGGCGGCGCTGGCGGTGCACGATCCGCTGCGCCGCTTCGGCGAGGACGTGATCGAGATGACCCGCGCCGCCGGCGCGACCCGCTCGGGCCGGCTGGAGGTCGCCGAGGAGGAGGCGGTGACCAGCGTCGGGCTGTGCCGGCCGGGCGACGTCCTCGGCCTGATCGAGGGCGACGTCGCGACGATCGGCGCGGACGTCGCCGCCGTGGCGCGGGGCGTCCTCGACCGAATGCTGTCCGGCGGCGGCGAACTCGTCACGCTGATCGTCGGCGCGCAGGCTCCGGACGGCCTGGCCGACGCGCTAGAGGAGCACTTGCGCCGGGAGCATCCCGATGTGGAGGTCGGCGTCTACGCGGGCGGGCAGGAACGCCACCCCCTCCTCATCGGCGTCGAATGATTCCCGTCGTGCCCATGGGCTAGAAAAGAGTGCGTGGCGAATCTCGACGAGCCGTTGCGCAAGGTCCTCGGCGACAAGACGGCCAAGGCGCTGGAGAAGGGCCTCGACCTGCACACGGTCGGCGACCTGCTGCACCACTACCCGCGCCGCTACGCCCACCGGGGCGAGCTGACCCAGCTCAGCGGGCTAGAGGACGGCGAGCACGTCACGGTCATGGCGGAGGTCGTCAAGGTGCAGGGCCGCACCCTGACCCGCAGCCCCGGCTACGTCCTAGAGATCACCGTCACCGACGGGACCGGGCAGCTCAAGCTCAGCTTCTTCGGCCGCAAGGGCTCCTACCGGGCCGAGAAGGACCTGTCGCCCGGCACCCGCGGGCTGTTCGCCGGGAAGATCAGCACCTACCGGCCGCGCAGCGGGAACGTCGTCCGGCAGCTCGCCCACCCGCAGTACAAGGTCGTCCACGAGCGGAGCGCCGAGCAGGCCGCGCAGGAGTGGGCGGACGAGATCATCCCGATCTACCCGTCCACGAAGGCGCTGCCCATCGAGACGATCGGCACGTCCGTCGAGACCGTCCTGACGCACTTGGACCTGCCCGCCGACCCGATGCCGGACGCCCTGCTCCAGCGGCGCGGCCTGATCGGGCTGCGGGAGGCGTACGAGGGCATCCACCGCCCCAAGAGCTGGGAGGAGCTGGGCCGCGCCAAGAAGCGCCTGAAATGGGACGAGGCGTTCGTCGTCCAGGTCGCGCTCGCCCAGCGCCGGCTCGCCGCCGCCGCGCTGCCCGCCAAGCCGCGCCCGCCGGCGTTCGGCGGCGTCCAGGCGGAGTTCGACGCGCGCCTGCCGTTCGAGCTCACCAAGGGCCAGCGCAAGGTCGGCGACGAGATCGCCGCCGACCTGGCCAAGGAGCACCCGATGCACCGCCTCCTCCAGGGCGACGTCGGAGCCGGCAAGACGATTGTCGCGCTGCGGGCGATGCTGCAGGTCGTGGACGGCGGCGGGCAGGCCGCGCTGCTCGCGCCGACGGAGGTCCTCGCGCAGCAGCACTACCGCTCGATCACCGGGATGCTCGGCGACCTCGCGCAGGCGGGGCAGCTCGGCGGGGCCGAGCACGCCACCCGCGTGGCGCTGCTGACCGGGTCGCTGGGCGCGAAGGCGCGCAAGGAGGCGCTGCTGGACGCGGCGTCCGGCGCCGCCGGGATCGTCGTCGGCACCCACGCGCTGCTGCAGGAGAGCGTCCAGTTCGCCGACCTCGGCCTCGTCGTCGTCGACGAGCAGCACCGCTTCGGCGTCGAGCAGCGGGACGCGCTGCGCGAGAAGGTCGACGGCGGGCGCCCGCACGTCCTGGTGATGACGGCGACGCCGATCCCGCGGACGGTCGCGATGACCGTGTTCGGCGACCTGGAGACCTCGGTCCTCGGGCAGCTCCCGGCCGGGCGGTCGGAGATCCAGACCCATGTGGTGCCGCCGGAGAAGCCCGCGTTCTTCGCGCGCATCTGGGAGCGCATCAAGGAGGAGGCGGAGAAGGGCCGGCAGGTCTACATCGTCTGCCCGCGCATCGGCGAGCAGGAGGGCGACGAGGGCGACGCCGTCGCCGCCGAGGAGGGGGAGCGCAGGTCGCCGCTCGGCATCATGGAGGTGCTGCCGAAGCTGGAGGAGCTGCTCGCCGGGCTGCGCATCGGCGTCCTGCACGGCAAGCTGCACCCCGACGAGAAGGACGCGGTGATGCGCCGCTTCACCGAGCGGGAGCTCGACGTCCTGCTCGCCACCACCGTCATCGAGGTCGGGGTGGACGTCCCCAACGCCACCGTCATGGTCATCATGGACGCCGACCGGTTCGGCGTCTCCCAGCTCCACCAGCTGCGCGGCCGGGTCGGGCGCGGGTCGCTGCACGGCCTGTGCCTGCTGGTCACCGAGGCGGAGCCGGGCAGCAAGGCCCGCGAGCGGCTCGACGCCGTCGCGTCCACCACCGACGGGTTCGAGCTGTCGCGGCTCGACCTGGAGCAGCGCCGCGAGGGCGACGTGCTGGGCGCCGCGCAGGCGGGCCGCGCGTCCAGCCTGCGGCTGCTGACCCTGCAGCGGGACGAGGACGTGATCCGCGACGCCCGCGAGGAGGCGACGGCGCTCGTCGGCGCCGACCCCGATCTGGCCGACCACCCCGGCCTCGCCACCGTCCTGTCCTCCCTCCTGGACGAGGACCGCGCCGACTTCCTGGAGAAGACCTAGCCCGCCCGGCGGGCCTCGCCGCCGCTCACTCCGGACACACGGTTGATCACAGAGGTCTAACGTGAGTGGATGGTGAGGGGCCATCGGGGGCTCGCGAGGGTACGGGTCCCGGTGGCGGCCCGTACGCGACGGAGGAGCTCCCCATGACGTCCGTTGGCCCTTTGGCGCCCGGCGACCCCGCGCGGCTCGGGCGGTACGAGCTGACCGGACGGCTCGGGGAGGGCGGGCAGAGCGTCGTCTACCTCGGCCGCCGCGAGGACGGGACGCAGGCCGCGGTGAAGCTGCTGCGCGACCAGTTCAGCCGCAGCCCCGAGTGGCGGGCGCGGTTCGAGCGCGAGATGCGGATGATCGGGCGGGTCGCCGGGTTCTGCACGGCGCAGGTCGTCGAGGCCGACATCTCCGGCGACCTGCCGTACGTGGTGAGCGAGTACGTGCCGGGGCCGTCGCTCAGCGGGCTCGTCCACGAGCGCGGGCCGCGCACCGGCACCGACCTCGACCGGCTCGCGATCGGCACCGTGACCGCGCTGGCGGCGATCCACCGGGCGGGGATCCTGCACCGCGACTTCAAGCCGTCCAACGTGCTGATGGGGCCGGACGGCCCGCGCGTCATCGACTTCGGCATCGCGCGGGTCGCCGGCGCCCCGGCGGCGAAGGGCAGCGGCGTCGTCGGGACGCCGTCCTACATGGCGCCCGAGCAGGTGACCGACGCCGAGCTCGGCACGGGCGTCGACATGTTCGCCTGGGCGGCGACGATGCTGTTCGCGGCGACGGGGCGGCACCCGTTCGGCAACGACACGATCTCCGCGGTGTTCCACCGGATCCTGCACTACGAGCCGGACCTGTCGGCGCTGCCGGAGTCGCTGCGCGGCGCCGTCGCGTCCTGCCTCGCGAAGGACCCGGCGCTGCGCCCGGAGGCCCAGCGGGTGCTGCTGGACCTGCTCGGCGGGCAGGCCGTGCCCGAGGACGAGGGCCCGCTCAGCACCGGCGCCCACTTCGCCGGGGACGCGCGGGTGCTGCCGCTGCCGACCCCCGCGCGGCCGGGCGGCACCGATCCGGGCGGGGCGCCTCCGCCGCGGACCGTCCCGCCGCG